>SXQZ01000021.1 GCA_005792725.1 Actinomycetota bacterium | reverse complement strand
CGCCTACGACGTCCACACCGACGTCGGCCACCGCTGCGTCGGGGCCAAGGTGAACGGCCGGATCGTGCCGCTGACCCACCAACTCGAATCGGGCGACTTCGTGGAGGTCCTCACCTCGAAGGCACCGCGGGGGCCCTCGCGCGACTGGCTGGGAGTGGTGCAGACGTCGAAGGCGCGGTCGAAGATCCGGTCGTTCTTCCTCCGCGAGCAGCGCGAGGACGCCGAGCACCACGGGCGCGATGCCCTGCAGGACGCCCTTCGCAAGGCCGGGCTGCCGAGCCAGCGCATCGTCGGCTCGCCCCTGTTCGCCCAGGTCACCCAGGACATGGGGTTCAAGCGTGCCGAGGACTTCTACATCTCACTGGGCTCGGGCAAGACGTCGGTGCAGGTGGTCGTCAACAAGATCATCGCGCGTCTGAAGACCGACGCGGGCGACGTGGACCCGACGCCCGCGGTGCCCGATGCCCGCGAGGGCCGCAGCCGGAAGTCGGCGCCCTCGAGCGACCTCGGGATCGAGATCGAGGGCGTCGCCGATGTCCTGGTGCGCCTCGCGAAGTGCTGCAAGCCCGTTCCGGGGGATGACATCCTCGGGTACATCTCCCTGGGGCGCGGGATCACGATCCACCGGGACGACTGCCCGAACGTGCGTGCCCTCATGCGCAGCCCGGAGCGCTTCACCCCCGTCACGTGGGGTGGCGAGAGCCGGCAGGCATTCCGTGTGGAGCTGGCCGTCGAGGCGTGGGACCGCCACCGCCTGCTCGAGGACATCTCACGCACGATCGCGGAGAACGGGGTGAACATCGTCGCTGCGAACTGCCAGGTTGATGACCACATGGCCCGGCACCGCTTCGTCCTGGAGATGGCGGACATCGACACCCTGCGTGCGCTCACGAGCCATCTGCGCAACGTGGAGTCCGTCTTCGACGCCTACCGGGTGACGCCCGGCGCCTGACCGGCACTCCGGAGTCCGCCGCCGACGCCGACCGCGTGACGCCCGGCTCCGGACCGTCCCGGACGACTGGTAGCGTGCCCGTCCAGTGGACGTGATGGACATCATCATTCTGGCAGCCGCCGGCGTGGGGCTGGTCGCGTTCGTGGTGCTTGCCATCATCATTCTCCGGCAGGGGCGCTCGCTCAGGGAGATCGAGGGGCGCATCGGGCCCCCGGTGCCACCGGCAGCAGCACCCTCGCTCGAACGCGTTCGTGCGGTGGCCGCATCCCCGGCGCCGTCGGGAGCCGTGGAGGTGGCCCCGCCCGCCCCGTCCTCCCCGTCAGCCCCGGCAGCCCCGCAGGCCGCCCCCCCGCCGGAGGCCGCCCCCGAGCGTCCTCATCAAACGGCGCGCCAGGCCGCGGAGGCCCGGGCGGGGGAGAAGGCCCGGGCCGCCGAGGATCGCTACGCCGCGCGCGCGGCGGGCGGATCCCCGGAGCGCGGGACCGGGCGCGGGCTCGTGCTGGGCGCCGTCATCATCGTGATCGTCGGGCTGCTCGGCGCGGGCGGGTGGTAAATGTTCCTCCGGGACGACGGCGGATCGTCGGCATCGGCACCGGGCACCACGACCACCTCCGTCTCCCCGTCCGGGGATGTGCCCGAAGACGTCCCACCGCTCGCCAACAAGGCCGCGTACACCGTCGCGGTGCTGAACGCCAGCAACGTGACCGGCGCGGCGGCGAACAAGGTGGCGCCGCGGGTACAGGCCGACGGCTACACGCTGGGAGTGGTGGATAACGCCGCAAAGCAGGGGCTCGCCGACTCGCAGGTGCAATACGTGAAGGGGCGCCAGGAGGTCGGCTGGAATGTGGCCAAGGACCTCGGCATCGCCCGGGCCGTACAGGTGGATTCCCTGGCCGCGGGGCGCATCGGGACGGCCGATGCGGTCGTGATCGTCGGGAAGGATCTCGCGAAGTAGCCATCGCGGTGGCGGGGCGGGCGGTGCCTATGCGTCGTGGGGCGCATCGCCCCGGTCCTCCGACCGGCACGGGACCTACTCCGGGCCGGCAACTCCGTGGCCCCCGCCCCCGGGAGTGCGCTGTTCAATGACCGAGCCGGCGGGGAGGCGACCCCGCCACTTGCCGGCGATCGGCTTGCCATCCACGAGGGTTTCGCCGATGACACCATCCATACCGCCCAAGGCCCCCGCGGGGGCACTGCGCCGCCGCTCGGCGATGAGCGACACGTCGGCGTCCTGCAGCAGGCGAATTGCGCGCACGACCCCGTCACCGCCCCGGTGGGCCCCCGTGCCCCCCGACCCCCGGCGGACGGCGTACGTCTCCACGCGCACGGGCATCGCCATCTCCAGGGCCTCGACGGGTGTGTTCAGGGTGTTGCTCATCGTCACATGAACGGCGGAGGGGCCGTCCGCCCCGGACGACGCGCCCTGGCCGCCGCCGAGCGTCTCGAAATAGACCCGCGCGCCGAAGCCCAGGGTGAGGTTGTTCATGGTTCCCTGTCCCTGCGCGGGTACGTCGGCGGCACCCGCCAGCGCACCGAGTACCGCGTCGGCGATCCGGCTGGACGCCTCGACGTTGCCGGCGGCCACTGCGCTGCCGGGCGGGGCATTCACGAGTGATCCTGCGGGCGCCGTGATGGACACCGGCGCGTAGGCACCGGCGGACGCGGGGATGTCGGGGTCGGTGGCCACGCGCACCGCGAAGTACACGGCCGAGCGGGTGACCGCGATGGGGCAGTTGAGGTTTCCCGGCCCCGCCGAATCCGTGCCGGTGAAGTCCACGTCCATCTGGTCGCCGTGCACCCGGACCGCAACGCGGATGACGATGTCGTCGTCCGTCACCCCGTCACCCTCCAGCGCCTCATCGCGGTGCCACTCGCCGTCGGGCATCGCGGCAATGGCGGCCCGGGTGCGGCGCTCTGCATAGTCGAGCAGGGCGTCCATCGCCCGGGTGATGGCAGCGGGGCCCCCGCGCATGGTGGCCATCTCGGCGATGCGGGCGGCGGCCAGATCGTGTGCGGCGATCTGCGCGGCGATGTCGCCGTGGCGTTCGGCCGGAGTGCGCGAGTTGGCCACGATGATGGCCATCACGGAACGGTCAATCCCTCCGGGTCCCGCGAGGCGCACCGGCGGGATGACGAGTCCCTCCTGCAGCAGCTCCCGTGCGCCCGCCGGCATTGACCCGGCGGTCATCCCGCCGACGTCGGCATGGTGCGCCCGGCTCACGGCGTGCGCCACGACGTCCCCATCAAGTGCGATGGGGGACACGATGGTGAGGTCGGGCAGGTGCGTGCCCCCCGTGAACGGGTCATTGAGCACCCACGCCTCGCTGGGCCGGGCCCCTGCCGCCATCACGGCCGCCACGGCCTCCGGCATCGCCCCGAGGTGCACGGGGATCGAGTCGGCCTGCGCGACCATGTGCCCCTGCGCATCGAACAGGGCGGTGCTGCAGTCGCGCCGCTCCTTGATGGTGACGCTGAAGGCCGATCGCACAAGGGCTGCCTGCATCTCCTCGGCGACCGCGCGCAGGGCGGCTCCCCACACGCGCAGGGCGATGGGGTCGAGCCCGCTCACCGTCGCTCCATCCGGATGGTGCCGTCGGAGTGCACACGGGCGCTCCACCCATCGGCCACCCAGCAGGTGCTGCCCGCCATCGGAATGCGCAGGGGGCCCTCGTGCACGCCGACGGGCGGCCCGTGCCCGTGCAGTGCAAGGTCGGGGCCGTCGGTGACCGCGGCCACACGCACCGACACCACCTCGACCGGGAGATCCGGCATGGCCCGGCCCGCGGCCGCCGCGTGCGCCCGGTGGAATGCGGCCGCGAGTTCGGGTTCCGGGGCCGCGGGGTCCCAGGGCACCGTCAGGGCATGGCTCTGGCCGACGTAGCGGCAGTCGGCCGCCACCTCGATGCGGCCCGCGGGGAGGTCGGCGCGCGCGCGTTCCACGACCGGCGCAACCGCGGCCCACAGGCCTGACCCGGCCTCTACGGGCAGCAGCACGCTCTGCACGTGGTCGCGCCGCTCCCCGGCCACCACCATGCCCACGGCCGCGAGCACGCCCGCCGCGCCCGGGCATGTGACCCGCTCCACCCCGAGCTCCTCGGCCACCGCGCAGGCATGCAGGGGCCCTGCGCCGCCCAGGGCGATCAGCAGTCCGGTGCGGGGGTCCACGCCGCGCTCCACGCTGATTACATGGAGGGCCGCGACCATCTCCTGAACCGCGACCGCAAGGATCCCGCGCGCGCACTCATCGCGGGACAGGCCGAGGTCGCGCGCGAGGGTGTCAATGGCCCCGGCGGCCGCGTCCTCGCGCAGCGCGATGGTGCCCCCGACGCCCAGATCCCCCGCGAGGCGCCCGAGCACCACATTGGCGTCGGTGACCGTGGGGGTCCGGCCCCCCTGCCCATACGCGGCGGGCCCGGGCACGGCCCCGGCCGAGCGGGGCCCCACCCGCAGTGCGCCCCCGGGGTCGGCCCAGGCAATGCTGCCCCCTCCCGCCGAGACCGTCTCGATGTCCAGCATCGGGAGGTGGACCGGGTGGCCCGCGACGGCCGTGCCGTGGGCACGGCCGGGGATGCCGTCCACGATGAGCGCGACGTCGCAGGAGGTGCCTCCCATGTCGAAGGCCAAGGCCACCGCAGCGCCGTCGGCGGCGGCCACATCGGCGGCACCCACGACCCCGCCGGCGGGACCCGACAGCACCGTGCGGGACCCGTGCGCGGCGGCCTCGCCCAGGGGCAGCAGTCCTCCGCTCGACTGCATGATCACCGGCTCGGGAAGGCCCGCGGCGGCAGCCCGCGTACCGAGCGCGCCGAGGTAATCGGCGAGCACGGGGGTGAGGTACGCATTCAGCACGGTTGTGGCGATACGTTCGTACTCCCGGATCTCCGGCAGCACCTCACACGAGGCCGACACATGCACGCCCGGCAACTCCGCGCGCAGGCGCCGGGCGATGGCGCGCTCATGCGCGGGGTGGGCATAGGAGAAGAGCAGGCCCACGGCCACGGCGTCGGCCCGCGTGGCACGGACGGCGGCGACGACCTCGTCGATGGCCGCCTCGGTGAGCGGGGTCACCACTCCGCGGGCACCGACGCGCTCGCGCGCGGCGACCACCCGGTCGGCGGGGACCAGTGGCGTCGGGTGATGCCGGTCGAGGCGGTACAGCGACGCGCGGACCTGGCGCCTCAACTCAAGGACGTCCTCCAGCCCCGCGGTCGCCACGAGGGCCGTGCGGGCGCCGGTGCCTTCGAGCATGGCGTTGGTGCCCACCGTGGTCCCGTGCGCGATCCGGCCCACCCCTGCCGGCGGCACCCCGGCGGCCTCGAGCGCGGCCCGCACGGCGCGTATCACGCCCTCGCCCTGATCATGGGGCGTGGTGGGGACCTTGGCGGTGTGGATGGCGCCGCCCACCACCACCACGGCGTCGGTGAAGGTTCCGCCGACGTCGACGCCGACCAGGGCGAGGGGGGTGTCACCCCGCTTCGGATCTACCATGGCCATGGAATCTAACCCCGACCCGGGAGACCCGTCCTGCGCATCGCCCGCGCCCTTGCACTCTCGCTCGTCACGCCCGTCGTGGCGGCCGCCTATCCGGCCCCGCCGCCGATCGGTCCCGACCGACCGGTCGCCGCGGTGCCCGACGGCGATCTGGCCGCGGGGCTGGTGGGATGGGGTGCGGTGGGGCCCTCAATGACCCTGATCGCGGGGCCGCTGATCCAGGCGGCGGACAACACCACGGTGCTCAGCCCGCCGGTGACCGTGCCGCCCTCGGGCCAGGTGCTGGCCATCGTGCTGGGGGTGCCCGGGGCCAATGCGATGGTGGACATCCGTGCGCGGCCGGTTGATGGCGGCGCCGACATCCCGCTGGCGACCATCGTGCCCCGACGCGCCGTCCAGGAATGGCGGGTCGGGGTCGGTGGCATCCGGGGCCGTACCGTTCGCATCGTCATCGACCCGGTCACGTCGCTCGGGCGCCGGATGCTGGTGCGCTCCGTCGGCCCCGTGTACGAGGTGCTGCCCGGCTGGGAGGTCTCGCGCGGGCTTCCGGTCGTCTCGGACCTGTGGGGCCGTGCGGGCGTCGTGGTGGACGGCGGCGTGCTCGACATGCGGACCCCGCGGGTCACGGTGCCCCGGGGAACGGGCCATCTGGGGATGGTCGTTCGTGGCACCGGACGGGTGCGGGCGTCCGCTGCCGGCCACGTCGCGACCGCCACTGCGTCCACGGGCCGGTGGACCGCCCTGCACGTTCCCGTGCCCGTCCACGGCGGCGCGCTGCGGGTGTCCGTGAGCGCGATCCCGGGCGAGGGCGCGCGCCTCGTGGTGGCGGACATCGCCACCCCGGTCCGCCCGGTGCGCGTGGCGCGCGTGTCCGTGAGGGGCTCCGGGACCGGGTCGGTGGTGGTGGCCATCGTCGGCACCGTGGCCACCGGCATGCAGGGCGAGGTGCGGATCGGGGCCCGGGTCGTGGGCCGGGGCACGGTCCGCGCGGACGGGCGGCTGGTGATCCGGGCCCGCGGGGAGGGGGTGGCCCGGGTGGTGCTGCGCGCCGACGCCGGCCGGTCCGGCGCGCGTGCGCGGGTCGTCCTCCCCGCCGCGGCGGGAACGCCCGGGTCCTAGGCTTCCACCCGGCGTGGGTAGGCCCCGGGCCAGGCGGCCACCAGGGTGCGGGCGTGGGCGAGGGCCTCGGCCCGGGTGGTGAAGGTTCCGGAGAAGACGACCCAGTAGCCGGGCCGTAGGGGTGCGTGGTCGGTGCTCCACAGGACGCCGGACGACTCCCCCTGGCCCGCGAGCCGTGACGCGGTGGCACGTGCGTCGGCCTCGTTGCGCACGCTCGAGACGATGGCGGTCCACCCCGAGGTACCGGCGGGCCAGTCGTCGTCGCCGGTGCCGGGATCGACCCCGGACCCCCACGTGTCGGTGGGGAACTCGCTGGTGGTCTGGCCGCCGCCCGGACCCGTCTCGGTGACGAGCCCCGGGCCGGGGACGGTGGCCGTGGTATCCACCGGCAGCGAGGAAGTGGTGTCCACCCCCGGCGTCGTGAACGTCGTATCGATCGGGAGGCCGCTGCTGGTCGGCACGGTGTCGCCGGGGAGGCCGGATTCCGTCTCGGTGGTGGGCGTCGGGGTGGTCGGCACGGTGATGACCGATGAGGTGTCGGGGCCCGGACCGGTGACGGCGGATGCCGCCGGGGAATCTCCGGAGGCCACGTATGCGAGCGCGCCGGCGCCCACGCCGAGCACCGCGAGGCCGATGGCCACCGCCGCGAGACCGCCGGCACCACGGCGCAGCCGCGGTGCATCCGGGGTGGGGGAGCCGCACTCGAGACAGTAGGTCTGCCCGGCGTCGAGCTCCGCTCCGCACACGGCGCACGCGCCGGGCGCCGGCGCCGGGGCGTCGGCGCCCGGG
>SXQZ01000020.1 GCA_005792725.1 Actinomycetota bacterium | reverse complement strand
CGCCGCGGCCCTCGCCGACCGGCTGCCCGCGGTCCTCGCGTCGCGGCCGCGCGTGCGTCTGGACCCGTCCGGGCGCGATGCCGGCGTGCTGCTGGTGCTTTTCGACAGCGACGGGGAGGGACGCCTGATCCTCACCAAGCGTTCCGAGGAAGTGGCCCATCACAAGGGGGAGGTCTCGCTCCCGGGTGGGCGCCTCGAGTCCTCCGACGACGGGCTCCTGGCCGCGGCCCTGCGGGAGACCGACGAGGAGATCGGCATCCCCGCAACCTCCCTTACCGTGCTCGGCCCACTCGACGACGTCCACACCACGGCGAGCGGTTTCACCGTGAGCCCCTGGGTGGCCCACCACCCGGGTGGGCGCCCCGACATGCTGCCGGAGGAATCGGAGATCGCGCGCATCATCGAGGTGCGGATCGCCGATGTGCTCGACGCCGACCGCCGCATTCCGGCACGACCCGACCGCACGACGCTGCGGTACCCACTGGCGGGTGAGGATGTCTGGGGCCTCACCGCGCGCATCCTCCGCACGTTCGCCGAGGTCGTGCGCCCCATCGCCCCCGGGGGGGGTCGGCACTAGCCCCGGCCGCGGCCGGGGAGCACGAGCGAGGGCCGCGCCGGCAGGTCCGCCACCTCACCCGGGCCGCCCGCGCCGTCCACGGCAAGACGGACGAGCCGGACCGCCTGGGCGTCGAGGTCGGCGCGGCGCGGATGCCCCTCGGGCAGGGCGTCGCGGTAGGCGAGCACGCGGTCCCGGATCTGCAGGGCGAAATGGGGCGTGGCCGCCCCGACGAGGCGCGCGAGCTCGTCATCGGACGGCACCCCGTAGTCGTGCTCGAGGATCGTCATGGGCGCGATCGTACAACCCCGGCCCGGCCCCAACCCCGGAAACCCCGCCACCCCCGGTACTGAGCACGCGGCAATCCGGGCGGACGCCGGATTGCCGCGGCTCCGTCGTCGTCGTTGGGGCTCGGGCTTTCTCGTTGCGGCTCCGTCGTCGTCGCTGCGGCTCGGGCGTTCTCGCTGCGGCTCGGGCGTTCTCGCTGCGGCTCCGTCGTCGTCGCCATCGCCGTGCTGCCCGAGGGGCGCCTCCTCAGCGGTCCCCCGTCGGGGTCCCCCACGGTGGCCCGCCCTCCGCCGGGCCCCACTGCCCGCGCCACTGACGCATGGCCTCGTGCTCGAGCCGGGCGAACTCGCTCCGGTGGCGGGTGTTCGGCTCGAATGGGAACTGCTCGGCGGCACCGTCCGCCACGAGGCGGGCGTTCACCATCACCCTCCCCACGTAGACGTACGCGAGCAGGCGCCCGTAGGCGTCGCGCTCCTCGAGGTCGGTCTCGAGCCTCACCGTGCGCCCGGCGACCAGACGGCGGTTCATCGCTGCGGCCCGTGCCGCGAAGCGCTCAACCGGCTTGCGCGGATGGTGGAGCTCCGGCGCGTCGATACCCAGATACCGCACGGTGCCGACGCCACGCACCACGATGGTGTCCCCGTCGAGCACCGAGACGACCTGGCCCGAGCGGGGGGACACGTGGACCGGACCCCCGCAGCCCACAGTTGCGAATGTGGCAATCACGGCTCCACATGCGAGAATCCGCGCGCCCACCGAGCATGCACGGGCACTCCGCTCGGCTAGCATCCCCGGTGCGCCGCAGTCGAAGGAGAGGCCGGTTGGGCCAAAGGGATGACGACAAGCTGGTGCGGCAGCTCTCGCTGGTCGCATTCCTGATGGCGCAACAGCGACCCGTCACGGCCGAGGAGATCCACGAGGCCGTCGAGGGCTACGGCGGGATGAGCGAGCAGGCGTTCCTGCGCCGCTTCTACTCCGACCGCTCCGAGCTGGAGGGGGTGGGACTCAAGCTCGCCGTCGAGCGCCCGAGCGACGATCCGTTCCAGGGCGACCTCTACGCGATGCCGCCCGAGAACTACTACCTGCCGCCCATCGAGTTCGACGAGGCCGAGCTCAGCGCCCTGCACACGAGCCTGTACCTGCTGGAGGGCCAGTTCGCGTACGCCGAACCGCTGCGGCTGGCACTGCAGCACCTGACCCTGGGCCGCCCCAGCCCCCTGGATGACCACGCCGCCCGCACCGTCGCCGTGAACCTGCTGGGCAGCCGGCACACCGCGGCGGTGTCGAGCCACCTCATCAAGGTCGAGTCGGCCATCAGCCGCCGCAAGACGATCCGCTTCCGGTACTACTCGATCGGGCGCGATGATCTGGGCGACCGCGAGGTGGACCCCTACAGCCTGCTGTACATGGCCGGTAACTGGTACCTGGTCGGCTTCGCCCACGACCGCGAGGACCTGCGGTGCTTCCGCCTCTCGCGCATACAGGGGCGCATCACCTTCAAGACCCGCGCCGAGCATGACTTCCCGCCCCCCCGCGAGGTCGATCTCTCGCGGTACCGCGACCGGGCGCCGTGGCAGCTCGCCGACCCGGTGGGAACCGCGGTCATCGAGGTGTCCCCCACCATCGCATGGTGGGTCGACCAGATGTTCGGCGCCCAGGGCGAGATCGAGGGGCGCCCCGATGGGTCGGCGGTATTCCGCACCGAGTACGGCGGCGAGCGCGAACTCATCTCGTGGGTGCTCGGCCTCGGGGCCGAGGCCGCGGTCGTCGAACCCCCCGGGCTGCGCGACGCCGCCATCGCCGCCCTCGAGCAGTTGCGCACCCGGCACTCCACCATGCCGAAGCGCCGTGCCAAGGCCCTGCCCCGGATCGCCGAGTCCGTGGCCGCCGATGAGGCGTCCGACGACCCCTCCGAGCGCGTGGTACCCGTTGAGCGCATCTCGCGGCTCCTCGCCCTCATGACGCGCCTGCTGGCGGCCTGCGGGCGCTCCTACGAGGCCGAGGTCCCGTGTGCCGAGCTCCGCGCCGAGCTCAATCTCACCCAGGACGCCCTCGAGGAGGACCTCACCCTCCTCAATCTCATCAACTTCGGCGGCGGCTGCTACGCGCTGTTCGCCCAGGTGGAGGACGGTGAGGTCGTGGTGCAGAAGGAGGTCTACGGCGACCAGTTCTCGCGCCCGGCGCGCCTGTCGCCGCTCGAGGCCAAGGCGCTCCTGTGGGCCCTCGACTTCGTGGGCGGCCGCCTGCCGCTGGTGGGAGAGGAGTCGTTGGCGTCGGCGCGCCGCAAGGTCGAGGACGCCGTGGGCAAGGAGTCGTCCACCGGGGTGGAGCTCGGGACGGTCCAGACCGCCAGCGAGACGGTCGGGGCCGTGCTGGCCCGTGCCGTACGCGAGGACCAGGTCCTCGAGATCGACTACTGGAACGAGTCGCGCGGAGAGGTGACCACGCGCACCATCGAGCCGCACATGCTGATGAACGCCCGTGATGCCTGGTACCTCGTGGCCCACTGCCGACGGGCCGGTGAGCAGCGCACCTTCCGGCTCGACCGGATCCGTGGCGCCACGGCGCTGGGCGAGACGTTCACGCGCCGTCCCGAGGTGCCGGCCGTGCCGTACCAGCCCTGGGGTCCCGCGTCCCCGACCGGGCCGCACGCCCACATCGCCCGGGTCTGGTGCAGTCCGGCCGTCGCCCGCTGGCTGGCCGAGGAGCACCCGTCGGTCGAGCGCTTCTCCGATGGCTCGATCATCGCCGAGATCCCCTACGCCAGCCAGGAGTGGCTGGTGCAGGAGATCACCAAGCACCGTGGCGAGGCGGTGCTCTATGCACCGGAGGACCTCCGGCCCGCGGTGGCCGGCAGCGCCGAGCGCATCCTCGGGCGCTACGCAACCGCTGCCGCCGGCCGCTAACCGGGGCTCAGCCACCGCCGGCGCGGCCCCGCCGCCCGGACACCGCGCGGAATACGCCCCCGGCCTCGCGGGCCACGATCCCGTCCAGCTCCAGCGCCACCAGGGCCACCGCGACATCCGCATGGGCCATGCCCGTGGCCACGGCGATGCGGTCCACCCCGGCCTGCTCACGGGCCAGCACCGCCAGCACCCGGGCCGCGTCCCCCGTCGCCGATGCGGGAGCCGGGGAGGCGACCCATGCGCGGTGCGGCACCTCGTGCACCACGTCATCGGCCCCCTCGCACAGAGCCGCCCCGGCGCGCAGCAGGGCATTGCACCCCGTGGCCGTCTCCGAGCCGGGCCAGCCCGGCACCGCCAGCACCGGCGTGCCGTTCTCCATGGCGAAATCGGCCGTGATGAGTGCCCCGGAGCGCGACGCGGCCTCGACGACGACGACGGCATCGGCCAGCCCGGCGACGATGCGATTGCGGGCCGGAAAGCGCCAGGGCGCGGCATCGGTTCCGGGCCAGTACTCGCTGATGACCGCGCCCTCCTGCGCGATGTGCCCCGCGAGACCGACGTGGTGCCGGGGATGAACCCGGTCCACCGCTGACCCGAGCACCGCGATGGTGATGCCCCCGGCGGCGAGGGCCCCCTGGTGCGCGGCCGCGTCAATGCCCCGGGCGAGGCCGCTGATGATCACGGCGCCACGTCCGGCCAGGTCCCGCGCGATCTCCGTGGCCAGCCGCCGACCCGCCCCACTGGGACGGCGGCTGCCGACGATCGCCACGGCGGGCCCCTGTGCGACGCGCGCCAGCGCCGGCCCCACGGCCCCGATGCCGAACAGGCCGAATGGCGGGTCGAATAGGTCACGCAGCCGCCCCGGGTAGCCCGGGGCGGTGATCGGAACGTGGGCGATTCCGTCCCGCGCCAGGGCCTCGCGTGCCTCCGCGCCCCGGAATGCGTCGCGCGCGCGGAGAGCGCGGGCGGCATCATCGGGCCCCCCGCGCAGCCACGACGCCATCTGCGGCGCGCCGGCGCGCCAGAGGTGCTGCGGGCCCCCGGCCACCCGCGCGGCGCGCTGGAGGTCACGGGAGAGCGCGTGGGCCACCCATGCGAGGCCCAGCGGCCAGTCGGGGTCGTCCGTCACGCCACCGAGCCGGAACTGCGGAACCGCAGCGCCTCGGCGAGGTGGGGCGCCCGCACCCACGTGCTGCCGTTGAGGTCGGCGACCGTGCGGGCGACCCGGATGACCCGATCACACCCGCGCGCGGTGAGCCCCAGCCGATCGATGGCGGTGCCGAGCATGGCCGTGCCGCCGCGGTCGAGACCCGCCGCCGCCCGGCCCGCCTCGGGCGTGAGGCGGGCATTGGGCACCCGCTGCCCCCTGCCCCCCTGCCGCCCACGGGCGGCCTCCACCCGGACACGCACGGACGCCGTGTCCTCCCCCACCGCATGGTCACCCAGCATCTCCTCCGGATCGAGGCGTGGCAGGTCCACCCGCAGGTCAATGCGGTCCGCGATCGGGCCGGAGATGCGTGCCCGGTAGGCCTCGGCCGCCGCGGGTGCGCACGTGCACGCCCGGCGGTGGTCACCCGCGTGGCCACACGGACACGGATTGCCGGCGCACACCAGCAGCGGCTCGGCCGGGAAGCGTGCCGAGCCCCGGGCGCGGGCGATCTCGATGCATCCCTCCTCAAGCGGCTGACGCAACGCATCGAGCGCCGCCGGCGGGAACGCACATACCTCGTCGAGGAACAGCACCCCGAGGTGCGCCAGGGTGATCTCCCCCGGTCGCGGCAGACGGCCGCCACCCACCAGACCCGCGGCGGAGATGGTGTGGTGCGGCGCGCGGAACGGGCGGCGGGTCACGAGCGCCTGGCCCGCGGGCAGGAGCCCGGCCACCGAGTGGACCCGCGTGATGGCGATGGCCTCGTCAATCGCGAGGCACGGCATGATCCCGGGCAGGCGGCGCGCGAGCATCGTCTTCCCCCCGCCCGGGGGCCCGATCATGAGCAGTGAATGGCCCGCCGCCGCCGCGATCTCGATGGCACGCCGGGCATCGCCCTGACCACGTACCTCATCCAGGTCGCCATGCCCCTCCGGCAGGACGCCATCCAGCAGGCGTGCGGCATCCGCAGGCACCTCCACCGGCGCCGCGCGGTCCTCGAGCACCTCGACCGCGTGGCGCAGGCTGCGCGCGCCCAGCACGCGCACACCCGGGACCAGCGACGCCTCCGCCGCGTTGGCCTGGGGCACCACCAACTGCCGCCACCCCCGCCGCGCGGCATGCTCGGCCCTCACCAGCGCGCCCCGCACGGGGCGCAGCATGCCGTCGAGCGCGAGCTCCCCGACGGCACCGGTGCCCGCGAGGACGCCCGGGCGCATCTGCCCCGATGCCGCCAGGATCGTGAGCGCCACCGGAAGGTCGTACTGCGGACCTGCCTTCCGGAGGTCGGCGGGCGCCAGGTTGGCCACGATGCGCCGGGCCGGCAGCGTGAACGCCTGATTGATGATCCCGCACCGCACCCGCTCCCGGGCCTCCTTCACGGCGGCGTCGGGAAGACCCACCACGGTGAACCCCGGCATCCCCCCGCGCAGGTCCACCTCGACCTCGACGGTGGCGGTGTCGAGGCCCAGCAGGGCCGGGCTGACCATTCGGGCGACCATTCCCCGAGCATGGCGACCTCCCCCGCGCCGGAGGCGCACCGTGCGTCACGAGGCCACCGCGGTGGTGTCACGGCATGGGCGCCGTGGGCCCCGGTGGCCCCCCGCCGGGTCGCACTGCCGACCCCGGGGCCGTGCCGCCCCGCCGGGCCGAGCGCCCCTCACGACGGTGGCCTGCAGTCCGTACCGCGCGCGCGTCGCCCCGGATCCCGCCCCGGCGCACGGGCGCGTATGCGGGTCGGGATCCGCGACCCGCACGCCGGGGCGTCACTCAGGCCGTCAGGCCACCGCCCCGTAGCGCGCCGCAACGGCATCCCAGTTGACCACGCTCCACCAGGCCTCGAGGTACACGGGGCGCTGGTTCTGGTACCCGAGGTAGTAGGCGTGCTCCCAGACGTCGATGCCGAGGATCGGCGTCTTGCCGACCGACAGCGGGGAGTCCTGGTTGGGAGTGGACATCACCTCGAGGGCGCCGTCCGCGACCACCAGCCAGGTCCAGCCCGATCCGAAGCGCTTGACCCCGGCGTCGTTGACCCGGGCCTTCAGGTCATCGAGCGACCCGAACGTCGCATCAATGGCGGCACCGAGGGCGCCCCCCGGCGCCGTGGCGCCGTCGGGGCCCATGATCTCCCAGAAGAGCGCGTGGTTGGCGTGGCCACCGGCGTTGTTGCGCACGGCCATGCGGATATCCTCGGGGATCTGATCGAGACTGGTGAGGACCTCCTCCACCGGTGCGTCGGCCCACGCCGTACCGGCGAGCGCGGCGTTGGCGTTGTCCACGTAGGCCTTGTGGTGGCGATCGTGGTGGATCTCCATCGTGGTGGCGTCGATATGCGGCTCGAGCGCGTCGAACGCGTACGGGAGCGGCGGGAGATCGAAGGGCATGGTGCCTCCTCGGCATGGATTCGGGTCGGATGGTGCGCGTGCAGTGTGGCGGATCCGGGCACCCCGTTCACGCCGATCGGCACCCTCAGGCGCACGTTGCGTCGGTATCAGCGCGCCCCGGGCGCGCGGACGGGACCCACCATGGCCCGATGCACGCGGACCGCATGCACCCGGACCACGCACTGGGCGCCGCCGGCGAGGCCGCGGCAGCGCGCTGGCTGACGCGGCGCGGGTGGAGGATCCTGGCCACCCGCTGGCGCGGCGCGGGGGGCGAGATCGACATCGTTGCCGAGCGGCGCGGCATCGTGGCGGCCTGTGAGGTGAAGACGCGCACCGGGGTCGACCACCAGACCCCGCCCGTGGGCACCTCGCAGCGCCAACGCCTCACCCGGGCCGCCGAGGCGTGGTTGGCACGAGATCCCCGCTACGCGGAGCACGTGGTGAGGCCCGACCTCATCATCGTGGTCCCATGCGGGCCGGGATGGCGCATCCGCCGCATCGAGGACATCGGGCACGACAGCTAAGGGCATCGCACACCGATCCCGATCCGGGCCGTGACGCCCTCTCCCGGCCTCCGTGTGAACGGCAGGCCCGCGCGCGCAGATCACCGGATTGGCCACCCGCAACAACCCCGAAGGCTCACGGTCTCCGTGGGACCGGCAGGCCTTTCCGAGACCGTACCGGCCAGCGTTTGGAACCGGCCCCTCCCGGACTGCGTGCGGAGTCCCGGGATGAGGGGGGGCGCGGCGGCGGGGCGGGTGGGACGCCGCCGCGATCACCGGCGCGGCAGTGCCCCACCCGGCGGGGCGATGCGGCAACCGGCCCCCGGTTGCCCGGGCGGTCGCCTCTACGCAGTCACCTCCACCGTCGTGAGCAGATCCTCGTTCACCTCGACGACCGGGCAGATCACGGTGGTGCCCGGGAGGGGGGCCGCAGTCGGCGTGCAGGTCCCTAGAAGCAGATCGGAGTCCTCCATCGTGATCCTCACGCGGCTGCCCTTGGCGACGGTCTTCCTGCACGACGCCACCGCGGTGCACGTCGTGGTGTCGGCAGGATTGCCATCCGCACCGAGGACCTCGATGCGGATCGACAGGATCGCGTGCGGCGCCAACCCGCCAGGACCGCGGGCGTTGACGGTGACGCTCCGGGGCGGGGGCCCGACGGTGCCAGACGACCCGGATGCGGGAATGCTCGCCACGGTGCACGTGGCCGACCAGGTCGTGGCACCGTCGAGCAGGACCGGAGTCGCCGAACCGCACGTCCACCCGGGGATCTCCAGCGCGAACGGGGTCTTGCCGCCCACCACCACCTTCCCCGGGGCACCCACGGCGGCAGTGGGGTACGCGCAGGGCAACGAGGGGCAGTTGACACCCGGCTTGAAGTAGCCGTCCTCCCGGACGATGGCGACCTCGAGTCCCACCGGTGGTGGGTAGGCAGCGGAGATGGTGACAGCGGTCGTACCGTCCAGACCGCGGGCACCCGTCCAGATGTTCTCGTTTAAGGCATTCTTCACCGCGTTGTCCTCCGACGCATACATGAACGTCGAGCCCGATACGTCGGTCTCCTCCATCTTGCGGATCCCGGACGACCAGTCGAACACTGAGGTGCGAACGGTGCTCTTCCAGAAGTGCAAGGCGACCTTCGCGCTATGGAATGTCGAGCGGCTCACGTCAGTCGACCGGAATTCGAGCACGTTGCAGCAAATCACCGGCGTCGTGACGCCGCTGAAGTCCGACCCCGGGATGGATGCGCTGTCGAACCTCGTCCACCGTGCGATGGACGCGCCGAGCATGTTCACCCCGGTCCGCGCACACGTGATCGAATAATAGGTGGTCCCATTGGGGACGGCACCCTCGGTCGCAGTGCACTCCGATTCCGTGGCATTGGCCGACTGCCCCGCGGCCCGTACCCGGTTGAAGGTGACCCCGCTCAGCGTTGCACCTCGGAGGTCGAGCCCGGTCACGTTCGCCCCGGTGAAGGTCGTGTTCGTGATCTTCGCGCCGCTGAGGTTCACGCCCGTGAGATTGGTGCCGTTGAACTTCGCCCCGGTGATGGTGGCGCCCGCGAGGTTCGCCCCGGTGAGGTTCACCTTGCCCACCTTCACCTTGGTGAGTTTGACCTTCTTGCACTTGGCCTTCTTCTTCAGAACGCAGGCCTTCTTGGCTGGCGCCTTCTTCTTCGCCGCCTCCGTCGCGCCCGAGAGCGGGGCGGCCGAGGTCACAAGGACGACCCCCGCGAGGGCGGCCAGCAGGATCCGGGCGGTCCGGCGGGGTGCAGGCGTGAGCGACATCGGGACAACTCCCGGTACGGGGTACGGAACGTCCACGACGCTACTCCCCGCCCGCGCCGGGCTGCACGGTGCCGGGTGCGGGCCCCGGATGGACCCGGCTACCGGAGGCCGGACGACGTACCTACACGGGGGCCCGGACAATGCCCGTGACGCCCTGGGGGCCCGGGCTGATTAGGCCCGTCATACGATGCAGCGTCGCCGAACAGGGTCAGGTCGTCGTCGTACGCGCTTGACCGGAACGACCGCCGGTGGAGCGGCGTGGGGCCCATGGTCCGCACCGCGGCGACATGGGCCGCGGTGATGTAGCCCACGTGGCGATCGAACCCGTACCCCGGATACGCCGCCGCCGCGGGGCCGCGCATCAGGCGATCGCGCGCCTCCTTGGCAATCACCGACGCCGCGGCCACCGCGGCGCTGGTGGCGTCGCCCCGCACCAGCCGGCGATGGGGCGGTGCGGCCTCACCGAGGTGGAAGCCGTCCACCAGGATGATCCCGGGCGGGGGGTCCAGCGCCGCGAGGGCCTCACGCATGATGCGCAGGTTCGTGGCGTGCAGGCCATGCGCGTCAATCGACCGTGCATTGGCCGACACCACCACCACCTGCCGGGCCCGGCGCATCACCACGTCGGCGAGCACCGCCCGGCGACGGGAGGTGAGCCGCTTCGAATCCTCGAGCGCGGCGACCTCACTGCGCCCCTCGTCATCGAGACCGGTGACGTCGAAGCACACGGCGGCACAGACGATCGGGCCCGCCAGGCATCCGCGGCCCGCCTCATCGGCGCCCGCCACGAGCCGGTGGCCGAGCGCCAGATCGTGATCGAGGAGCGATTGGCTCACGCCGGTCACGCTACCGGGCCGCGGGCACCCCACGGGGACGCACGACGCGACGCCCGTCCCGCCGCACTGCCTACCGGCGGTCGGCGTGCATCGTACCCGAGAGGTCCCGGTCGCTGCGGCGCTCGGTGTCGGCACCGTCGTGACCGGGTCCGGCGACTCCCCTCCCCTCGCGGGCACCCCGACGGGTCCTACACCCACCGCGAGGAAGGCCGGCGCGGGCGTCACCACCGCATCGCAGGCAACCTGCACCCGCATGCGGCTCACGGCGGGCCGTGGTGGTGATGGCGGGGGCTGGCGCCTCCCCCGGCATCCCCGATCCGATGGGGCCTGATCCCCGCCGCCTGGGGTGGTTCGCAGGCCCGCCGCGGTGATACCGCACCCGGGGGGCGGTTGGTCACCGACCCCGCGTCGTGCTGCGGTCCGGGCCCTGCGCAGCCGGGGCGTGCCCCCGGCCGGCGGGCCGGGAATCACTCGGTGGTGGTGGCCTCCGCGGCCTCGACCGTCGGCTCCACGTCGGTGACGGTGGGCTCCACCACGGGCGCGACCGGGGCGGCGGCCTCCTTGCGCCGTGACATCCACGTGGCCTTCTCGCGTACGCGGGCCTTCTTGCCCACGCGGTCGCGCAGGTAGTAGAGCCGGGCCCGGCGCACATCACCCTCGAGGGTGCGCTCGATCTTCTCGATCTTGGGGGAGTGGACGGGGAACGTGCGCTCCACCCCGACCCCGAAGCTCTGCTTGCGCACGGTGAAGGTCTCCCGCGCCGATGCCCCCTGGCGCTTGATCACCGTGCCCTCGAAGACCTGTACGCGGCGGCGTTGGCCCTCGATCACCTGGAAGTGCACGCGCACGGTGTCGCCCGGACGGAACTCCGGGACGTCGTCGCGCAACTGCATGCGCTCCAAGCTGGTGATCACGGTCATGCTGGGGTGTCCTCCTGGGATGCGAGCGGCGGCGAGGATAGCACCGTCCCGGGCGCGGGTGCGGGGTGGACCCGCGCGGTGCGCCATGCCGCCACGGCCGCGTGGTCGCCGGATACGAGAACGGGGGGCACGCCCCAGCCCCGGAACTGCGCCGGGCGGGTGTAGTGCGGGTGCTCCACCTGGCCATCGAGCGCCGGCGAGAACGACTCGCTGTCGAGGCTCTCCGCGTTGCCCAGGGCCCCCGGCAGACGCCGGGCGATCGCGTCGATCATGGCCATGGCCGCGACCTCACCACCGGCCAGCACGAACGGCCCCAGGCTGATGCAGTCGTTTGCGAGGTGCACGTGCACGCGCTCGTCGAAGCCCTCATAGCGGCCGCACAGAAGCGTGAGCGCCGGCAGCGCGGCCAGTTCGCGGGCGACGGCGTCGTCGAAGGGGCGCCCGCGGGGCGACAGGACCACGACGCGTCGCCCGTCGCGCACCTGCTCCGCGGGCATCCCGTACACGGCCTCAAACGCGGCGGCCATCACATCCACGCGCAGCACCATGCCGGGGCCGCCGCCATAGGGCGAGTCGTCCACCTGCCCCTGCCCCAGCGGCGTGTGGTCGCGCGGGCTGTAGCAGCGGATCTCGAGGCCGCTCACGGCCGCCGCATTCGTCAGGTGGCGCGGGCGGCGCATCCAGTCGAACCACTCCGGGAAGAGCGTGATGACATCCACGTTCACAGCAGGCCCTCGCGCAGTATCAGGCACGCCGCCGCCTCGTCCACCTGCACCACCGCGTCCCGGGTGAACGGCAGGAGGATCTCACCGCCATCGCCGGCCACCACCAGGCAGTCGTTGGCCGTACCCGGGAGCACATCGCGAACGGTGCCCACCACGGTCCCGGAGCAGCGCACCTCGAACCCGATGAGGTCGCGCACGTAGAACGTGTCGGGGCCCTCCGGGGGCGGCAGCCGGTCGGGAGCCACCATGACCGTGCCACCGCTCAGCGCCGCGGCGTCCTCGCGGGTGGCGATGCCCGCGAATACGAGGATCGCCTTGGGGCCCTCCCCCCGGCGTTCGCCCACCACAAGGGTGCGGTCGCCGCCCCCCACGCGCACCGTCACGCACTCGCCGGGGACGAGGCTGCCAAGGGTCGGTCCGTCGGCGTGGGCGGTGATGCCGCCCCGCAGGCCGTGCGGGCGACCCAGCCGCGCGATGGCGACCTGCGCGCCCGCGTCGTCCGGCATGGCGCTAGTCGACGATCCTCAGCCCGAGGCCGCCCTGGCTGCGTGGCCCGGTGGCAGCCCGCAGGAGCGTGCGCAGGGCATGGGCCCCCCGGCCCCCGCGGCCGATCACCTGACCGCGATCGCTCTCGGCGACCTCCAGGTCGACCACGGGCTCGCCGCGATCCTCGCCGATGGACGCCGACACCGTGTCCGGGTGCTCGACCATCGCCCGCGCGATGCGGGCGACCATCGCCGTGGCGCGCTCCTCGCTCACGCGCGGGCGCGGACGATGGAGATGAGCTTCTTCACGGCCGGCGTGGGCTGGGCGCCGTGGCCGAGCCAGTGATCCGCGCGCGCGAGGTCCACCTCGACGACGGACGGGTCCGTCTGCGGGTTGTACCGGCCGATGGTCTCGATGTTCCGGCCATCGCGCGGCGACCGGGAGTCGCTGACGACGACGCGATAGATGGCGTTCTTCTTGCTGCCCACGCGGGCGAGGCGGATCTTGACCACGGTTCTCCTACTCGGGTTCGGTGTCAGGCACCGAGCATGGACGGAAGGCCGCCCTTGCCCATGCGCCTCATGAGCTTCTGCATCTGCTTGAACTGGGCCAGGAGTTGGTTGACCTCCTGGACTGTGGTGCCGCTTCCGTCTGCGATCCGGCGCCGCCGACTGCCGTTGATGATGTCCGGACGCGCACGCTCGGACAGGGTCATGCTGCTGATGATGGCCTCGATCCGGTCGATCCGGCGTTCGTCGACCTGAACGTCCTTCATCTTGGCAGCCTTGCCGAATCCGGGAATCATGCCCATCAAATCGCCGATCGGGCCCATCTTCCGTACCTGGCGCAACTGGACGAGGAAGTCATCGAGCGTCAGGCTGCCCCCGCGCAGCTTCTCCTCGATGCGTCGGGCGTCGGCAACCGCCACGTTCTGCTGGGCCTTCTCGATGAGGCTGAGCACGTCACCCATCCCGAGGATGCGCGATGCCATGCGGTCCGGATGGAACGCCTCGAGGGCGTCCACCTTCTCGCCGGTGCCGACGAACAGGATGGGCTTGCCGGTGACCGCGCGCACCGAGAGGGCGGCGCCGCCGCGCGCATCGCCATCCAACTTGCTGAGGATGACGCCATCGAACTGGACGGCATCATGGAACGCCACCGCGACATCCACGGCCGTCTGGCCCGTCATCGCGTCAACCACGAGGATGACCGACGTGGGCCTGACGGCATCGCGGATCGCCACGAGCTCACCCATCATCTCGGCATCAATCGTCAGGCGGCCCGCCGTGTCCACCAGCACCACGTCCCGGCCGGCGCGCTTCGCAGCGGCGATACCCGCCTTCGCAAGGGCCACCGGATCCGTGGCCCCATCCTCCCGGTGCACCGGGACCCCGATCAGATCGCCGAGCACCGCGAGCTGCACCAAGGCCGCCGGGCGGGGCACGACGCAGCCCACCAAGAGCGGGGAACGCCCCTCCGCAGCGAGCAGGCGGGCGACCTTGGCCGTGTGGGTCGTCTTGCCCGAGCCCTGCAGCCCCGCCATGAGGATGACCGTGGGCGCAGTGGGCGCCATCGCCAGACTCACGTTGGCGCCGCCCATGAGGCGGGTGAGCTCCTCGTTGACGATCTTCACGACCTGCTGATCGGGCGTGATCGACGACATCACCTCGTCGCCGGTGGCGCGGGCCTTGATGGCACCCGTCAACTGCTTCACCACGGGCAGGCTGACGTCGGCCTCGAGCAGCGACAGGCGGATGGCCCGCATGGCCTTGTCGATGTCGGCCTCGGTGAGCTTGCCCCGGCCCCTGAGGCCGGAGAAGACTCCCTGCAGCTTGTCGGTGAGTGCGTCGAACACGGTGTCCCTCGCGCGTGGACGCGCGAGCGTGGAAGGTTACCGCGCTAGGCGTCGCCGCCGGCGCCCGGCGCGAAGATGGCCTCGGCGAACGCGGGGGCATCGAAGGGCTGGAGATCGGCGATGGTCTCCCCCACACCGATCATGGTGACGGGGATCCCCAGCTCGCGCTCGATGGCCAGCACGATGCCCCCGCGGGCCACGCCGTCGAACTTCGTGAGGACGAGCCCCGTCACCGGCACCGCCTCCGAGAACAGCCGTGCCTGCGACAGCCCGTTCTGCCCGGTGGTCGAGTCGATCACCAGCAGCACGTGGTGGGGAGCACCCGCCATGGCCTTGCCGACCACCCCGTGCACCTTCCGGAGTTCCTCCATGAGATTGTGCTGGGTCTGAAGGCGCCCCGCCGTGTCGATGATGACCACATCGGCACCCCGGGCGCGACCGGCGGCGACGGCGTCGAACGCCACCGCCCCGGGGTCGGCGCCCTGGGCCTGCCGCACGATGTCCACGCCGGCGCGATCGGCCCAGACCGCCAATTGCTCCACGGCCGCGGCGCGGACCGTGTCACCGGCCCCGATGAGCACCGTCTGCCCGAGTGCGGTGAGCCGGTGAGCGAGCTTGCCGCTGGTGGTGGTCTTGCCACTGCCGTTCACGCCGACCACGCGGAGGACCGTCGGGGCGTCGCCCAGCGGGATGCGCGCCGGCACGGGTGCGAGCCGCCGCGACACCTCGTCGGTGAGTGCGCGCCCAAGGGACTCACCCGATGTGATGCGCCCGGCGGCGGCCTCGTCCCGCAGGACGCCGACGATGTCCACGGTGGCGGGAATCCCGCAGTCGGCGAGGATCAGGGCCTCCTCGAGGTCGTCCCAGGTCTCGTCAGACACCAGCCGTGCCTGATAGATGCCCGCCAGGTGGGGTGAGATGGCCTGCGCCTGGCTCGCGGTGACGGCATCCCGCAGGCGGCGGAACAGCCCGCGCGCCCGGGGCTCCGGCTCCGCCGGCGAACCCACCGGCTCCAGTCCGAAGAGCCCGGCGAACGCACCGAGGTCGCCATCCGGCGGGACGGGGGTCATCCGGCCTGGACGGCGGGCGCCTCCGGCGGGCGCGCCTCAGCCAGGTGGCGGCGCACCCAGGGGCGCGCCGGACCCTCGGCATCCCGGTCGAGCCTGCGGGCGACCACCTGCGACACGCCCGAGCGGCCCATCGTGACCCCGACGAGCAGGTCGGCCACCTCGACCGTGGGCTGCTGGTGGGTGATGAGGATGAACTGGTGCTCGCCCGCCAGACGGCGCACGACCCCCAGGAAGCGCCGCAGGTTGGCATCGTCGAGGGCCGCCTCGACCTCGTCGAGCACGTAGAACGGCGTGGGGCGCGCCATCGCGATGGCAAGACAGAAGGCAAGGGCGATGAGTGACTTCTCACCACCCGAGAAGAGCGCCAGCGAGCGGGCCCGCTTGCCGGCGGGCACCACCTCGACCTCCACACCGTCCTCGCCGTCGTCGTCAACGACCCGCAGCCGCCCTGCCCCTCCCGGGAACAGGAGGCCGACAACCTCCTGGAAGCGCGCGTCCACCGCGTTCATCACCTCGGTGAACCCGCCCGCCACCTGCGCATCCAGATCCGCCATCTGGGTGCGAAGCGCCTCGGCCGCCTGCTCGAGGTCGGTGACCTGCTCAAGGGTCTCGGTCTCGCGGCCCGCGAGGTCCGCACGCTCCCCGGCGGCAAGCGGGTTGACGGCGCCCATGCCCTCGCGGCGCATGGCGAGTGCCTCAACGCGCTCCGCCAGCGCATCGGCCGACTCCTCATCGGCGACAGGGGCCGGAGGAGCCGGGGCATCCTCCGCAACGCCGGCCTCACGCGCGCGCTCCGCCGCGACCGCAAGGCGGACCTCGGCGGCCCGATCGCCCTCGGCGGCGGCGTCGCGCGCCTGCTCGGCGGCCTCCACCCGCTGCCGGGCCTCCTGCACGGCCGTGGCCATCGCCGTGATGCGAGTGGCCAGGTCGCGCGAGCGGGTGTCAACCTCCTCGCCCCGCGGGAGCAGTGCGGTGGCGACCGCCTCCATCGCGCGCGCAGCGTCGAGGACCGCGTCATGATCGACCACGGCGGACTCCGGCGCATCGGCATCCGTATGGATCCCCGCGCAGCGGGCCATGACCTCGTCGCGCCCCACCCGGGCCCGCATTGCCTCACGCTGGGCGACATGGACGGCCTCGCGTGCCGCGTCACGGTCCCCGCGGGCGGCCCCGGCGGCCCGGTCGGCGGTGGCGGGGTCGGCGT
>SXQZ01000202.1 GCA_005792725.1 Actinomycetota bacterium | reverse complement strand
GACACCGCCCCCGGTGCCGAGCGCTGCTTGGATCAACCGGCCCGCAAGGGAGGTGGTTGCTCCCTAAATTCCACGCACAGGTGTCTCATTCGGGTTGACAGGTTCCGGGCGGGCTCAACTATCGTCTCGTTCTCGCGCGGCCGTTCAGCGTCATCCGTGCCGTGGCGGCCGCGCCAACCTGCGTCGTCGCTCTTGAGCCGAGGTATTCCTACGTGTGGGGTCAGGAGGACTACTTCGTCGTCCCGGACTCCGCGGTCACCTGCCAGGGGTTCACGTACAACTCGCGTGACTACAGCATCTACATGGTCCTCCAGAGCCGTGCGATGGTGCAGGGTTCGCTCGTGACGACGCAACGGCGGGTATTCAATCCGACCACCAACACCTTCCAGACCCGCTACGAGTTGCACCTTGCCAGCTGGGGCCCGCGGGGGCCGGGCGTGATGACGCTGGGTTCGAGGGAGCATGGTGACATCTCCGCCCCGCCCGCACCGGGGTGGCTCTTCGGCCGCTTTACCCAAGCGGCCGATGGTGCCGTGGTGGTCAAGCGAGCGCTGGGATACACCCCGACGAATCCGCCGTACAAGGTCACACTCGCGGCGCCGTTCGCAATCAAGCGCCGGACCGATGTCTCGGTCACGCCTACGCGCGTCAGCGGGCGCCGTCTTGCACTGACCATCCGCGCCGACCGGAACGCGTCATTTCAGAATGGCGTCGCGCCGACCTACCGCCGCCAGGTCGTCATCCCGACGACTCCGGCCGACCACGCCGTGATCAAGCGCGGTAGCAAAGTGCTGAGGAGGGTGGTCCTCTCCCCGTACGGTTCAGCAAAGGTCGTCATCCCGGACATCCGTGGCGCGAACAAGTACTCGGTCACGATGGTCGCCACGAACGACAACTTCGCGGGGATTGCGCGGTTCGCACGCTGACACAATCCTAGGGCCCGCGGTTCGTGGGCCTCGTCTCACGAACCGCGGA
Source organism: Actinomycetota bacterium (assembly GCA_005792725.1). Lineage (GTDB taxonomy): Bacteria > Actinomycetota > Thermoleophilia > Miltoncostaeales > Miltoncostaeaceae > SYFI01. The sequence continues at coordinate 44,287 of SXQZ01000202.1, read as the reverse complement.
GCACCCCCGGGCGGTCGCCGGTGGTATCGCTCCCGGGAGCGCGAGGGGATGCCCCGTGTGGTTTTTGATCGCAGAGCGCGTGCCTGCTCCACCCGTCCCGAGAGGTGCCACGGCCCCCGCCCCCCCGATTGGTCGTGGCCGCACGACCCCGTGCACAGGGCCCTCCCGGCCCACCTCACGATGCTGCCGCGCCGGCGCCGGCGCGGTGCCCGTGGTCCGTGGGTGGCTCGGGACCCGCCTTCCGGACTGCGCCCGGACAGGGGAAGCCGACGAGCGGATTCGAACCGCTGACCCCTTCATTACGAGTGAAGTGCTCTACCAGCTGAGCTACGTCGGCACGCGGCGCGGGATGCTAGCCGACGTCAGAACCGCTTGACCCGCAGGCGGGAGAGGGCGAACCCGTGCCCTTGGTCATTGCGGCACTCGAGGGCGGTGACCCGGCTGATGCACGAGAAGGGTCCCCACACCCAGGTGCGCCCGTATCGGATCGTCGTGAACCCGCGACCCTTCGGGGGTGGGAGCGCCGTGTCGCCGTGGCAGATCCACCGCGAGCGGCCGGTCGCGGCGAGGGTCAGCGCGTCGCCGTAGTCGAGGTCACACCCCGCCGGCGGCTTCGGCTTCTTGAACGTGGACACCCGGATATCGCAGCGCAAAACCGCACTGCCGTCGATGTCCATCCCGATGCAGCCGATGTTCCGCGTGGGAGTGGTGATCTGGGCGGGAGGCGCGGCGACGGCGCCCCCGGCGAGGGCCAGTGAACAGGAGGCAGCGATCGCCAGCAGTGTCGTCGAGCGCATGGCGTCAGATTACCGCGCCGCGCCCGGTGCCCGGGGTGGCGGGGTGCTGCCGCGACGGATGAGCGCGAGGCGATTGAGACGGCCCTCGACCCACAGGTCGGCGAGCGGGTTGAGCCGGAACCCCGCCCGGGTGCGCTGGATCTCCTCGAGCCCGGCCTCGACGGCCAGCCGCTGCTCCGGGTGTACGGCGTCCCCGAGGCGGCCGACGAGATCCTCGTGGCGCACCGCGCCGGGTGCGCCCACCGCCACAGCGAGGGCGTCCGCATAGACGGCGGCGACGCCGTCCAGGACATGGCCCCACCCCTCCGTCACGAGGCGCCGGCGCTGGCGCCGGGCCACGTCCTCGGCGCGCTTCTGCGCCGTCCGTCCCCCGCGCTTCCCTTCGAGGGCGGCCGCCTCGGCCCGAAGGCGCTCGAGGTCGTCGGACGGGTGGTCGGCGGCCGCGGCCTCCATGGCCTGCGCGATGTCGTGGACCAGACCCGCACCGCTGCCCGTGCCCTCGAGGGTCGCGATCCCCATGTCGGTGCCAAGCGCCCGAAGGCGGTGCTCGAAGGGCCCCACCTGCAGGGCCAGCAGCCCGTCAGCCCGCGCCCGGGCCCGGGCGTCCGCGGCAGGCACGCCACGGGCCTCGAGTTCGGCAGCGATAACCCGCCATCCGGGCGTCCGGAAGGGCACCGGCATGCAGCGGGACCGGATGGTCGGGGTGAGGTCGCCCAGGCGCTCGGTGACGAGGATCACGTGGGAGAGGGGAGGGGGCTCCTCAAGGATCTTGAGGATTCGGTCGGCACCCTCCTGGGGCCGCAGCCGCTCGGCCCCGTCGATGATCATCACCCGCCGTGCGCCGACGACCGGTCGCGACGCCAGGTCTCGGAGCGCCGGCTCGAGTTCGTCCTCCAGCCGGATGGTTGTGCCCGACGCCGCGACGGTGGAGATGTCGAGGGAGACCTCGTCCGGGTCGTGGTCGCCACCGGGATCGACGAGCGCCCAGGCGACGGCCCGGGCGGCGCGGTGCCGGCCGGATCCCCGCGGACCGTGCAGGAGCACCTGTTGGGGCGGCGATGGACGGCGGACGGCGGCGACAAGGATCCTCTCGGCCACCGGCTGGCCCGGAACCGCAATCGTCACAGGTTGCCGATGACCGTGGCCATCACCCGTGCATGAACCTCGTCCAGCGTCCCGGCGGCCGGGATGAGGTGAACGCGATCGGGGTACTCCCGCGCCACCTCGCGATAGCCCCGGGCAACACTCTCCTGCAGCGCGTCGCCCTCGTCCTCGATGCGGTCCACGCTCCCGCGCCCGGCGCGGCGGTCGGTGGCGGCGCCCGGCGCGATGTCCAGCACGATGGTGAGGTCCGGGAGCCGGCCGCCGATGCCGGGGGCGTTGACGGCGGCCACCTGGTGAATGCCCAGGCCGCGCGCGGCGCCCTGATACGCCAGCGACGAGTCGATGAACCGGTCGGCCACCACCCAGCGCCCCTCGGCAAGCGCGGGATCGATGATGTCGGCGACCAACTGGGCACGGGCGGCGGCGAAGAGGAAGGCCTCGGCCCATGGGCTCATCGGATCGGGGCCGAGGACGACCTCGCGCACGGCTTCGCCGAGGGGAGTGCCCCCGGGCTCGCGTACATGCACCACGTCGTGGCCCCGGTCGCGCAGCGCCTCCGCGAGCATGACGGCCTGGGTGCTCTTGCCGGAGCCATCCACGCCTTCGAGGGAGATGAACGTGCCCGTCACGGGGACCCGACCATGATGATCGCGCCCAGCACCGTCGCCGCCGTGACCGCGCACAGCGCGATCCCCACCATCCGCGCCGGTGCGGATGGTGGGCGCCGGGGATCGTCTCCCTGCACGCCCTGCGCCAGCCGGGACAGCACCTCCGGGTGCGGGCCTGGTCGGCGGGCACTCATCATGTCGCCTTGCGCCCGCCGCAGCGGTGGGCCATGCTGCCGCCCGACCACGATCCGGAGGCCGTCATGAGGTTGTCGCGACACGGGGCGTCCATGCCCCAGCGAGGCTAGCAGTGGCCGGCGGCGGCCCCGTCGTCGTCACCGGCGGGGCGGGATTCATCGGGTCCACCCTCGCCGATGCACTGGTGGCCGAGGGCCGCAGGGTGCACATCGTGGACGACCTGTCGAGTGGGCACCTGCACAACGTCCCCCCGGAGGCCACGTTGCACGAGGCCGACATCCGGGACTTCGACGCGGTACGCGGCATCGTCGAGAGCGCCGGGGCGCTCACGATCTTCCACCTCGCCGCCCAGGCCGACGTACGCCGGGCCATCGCCGACCCGGCGTTTGACGCCGATGTGAACATCCGCGGCACCCTCTCGGTGCTCGAGGCGGCCCACCACGCCGGGGCCCGGGTCGTGTTCGCCGCGACCGGTGGGGGGTCCTACGGCGAGTACCCCGGGTTGCCGATCCCCACGCCTGAGACGGCGGAACCCCGACCGCTGTCGCACTATGGCCAGAGCAAACTGGCGGGTGAGGGGTACTGCGGGTTGTACGGGCGCCTGCACGGGGTGCCGACGGTCCGCCTGCGCCTCGGCAACGTGTACGGCCCCCGCCAGGACCCCCATGGCGAGGCCGGCGTCGTTGCGATCTTCTCCGGGCGTCTCATCGACGGCGCCTCGATGACCGTCTTCGGCGACGGGCTCCAGACGCGCGACTACGTGTACGTGGACGACGTCGTGGATGCCTTCCTGCGCGCAGGGGCCGGGACCCCGCACCAGACCCTCAACATCGGAACCGGGCGGGAGACCTCCGTGCTTGACCTCGTGAGGATCCTCGGCGGGGGCGATCCCGCGTTTGAGCCGCCCCGTCCGGGCGAGTTGCAGCGCAGCTGCCTCGATGCATCGCTGGCCGCCGGCGTCCTCGGCTGGCGCCCCCGCACCTCCGTGGAGGACGGCCTCCCGCGCACGCTCGCGTCCGTCCGTGCGGCCCGCGGGGACTGAACGCACGGGGGCGGGGCTCGGCCCAGGCACCCCGGCGGGGGCCTGGGCGCAGGTCGTCTAGGCCGGGTCCCGGGGCATGGGCACGAGCCGCGGGGGCCGCACCCGCTCGCCTGCCACGATCTGCCCGGGCCCCGTCGCGAGCATCCAGGCCACCTCCTCGCGGGGGCGCCGGAGCACGCGCTCGAGCGTGGCGGCGGCGGCCCCGAGATCAAGCGCGCTGCGGGTGTCCGACGGCTCGTCACTGGCCACCACCGTGACCATGCCATTCCGCAGCAGGTCGAAGGCCGTGTGCTCGGCGCGTGCGCCGTGCAGGCCGGCGAGGCTGCCGGCCGCCACCTGCACCAGAGCCCCGCGCCCGATGAGGTCGCGCAGGCGGTCGGCGTGCATCTGGGCGGATTCCGCGCGCTCCGGGTGGGCGATCACCACACCCAGGCCGCTGAGAGCCAGGCGGTCCACCGTTGTGGCAAGCGACAGAGGCCAGCCGGGGGACGGGAGGGTGACGACGATCCACCGTCCGCCACCCCCGGCGGTGCATGTGCTGAGCACCTCCGGCGGGAGGTCGGGAAGCCGCTCGGCCGGCACGACCGCCCCGGGGAGCAGACCGAGTGGCAGGTCGGCCGCGGCGAGTGCGTCGGTGAGGTCACGCCGCGCGGCGTCGGCGGCAGCGATGTCGTGGGCCACGTTCCCACCGACCACGGCGGGGGCCACGGCGGCGGTGACCCCGGCGGCCAGCAGGGTGCGCACCGCGGCCACCGCGGCCGGAAGGTCGGGCGTGCCGCCGTGGATGCCGGGCAGCACGTGGGCGTTCAAGTCGAGCACGGCGGGGGACGATAGCGGGGTGACGCCGTCAGCGCGCCGCGCTAGCATCCCGCAGCGCCGGGGGCATTAGCTCAGTTGGGAGAGCGCCTGGATCGCACCCAGGAGGTCAGCGGTTCGAATCCGCTATGCTCCATGAAAGCCCTGCATATACGGGGTTTTTGTCCACACCGACCCGTAAGGTGACCACGCCGACATGAGCACCATCCCCGCCGACTACCCGCCGCGCCACCGCCCCTCGGACTATGTGATCGCCCCCGAGGCCGGCGAGGACGAGTACATCGAGGTCGGCGTGCTCTTCGTGGGCGCCGGGCCGGCGGGACTGGCCGGCGCCATCCGGCTGGGGCAGTTGATGGCCGAGGACGAGGCGCTGATGGAAGCCCTCGGCGAGGTGCCGATCGCGATCATCGAGAAGGGCAAGGGGCCCGGCTCGCATCTGCTGTCCGGGTCGGTGATGCGCCCGGGGCCGTTCCGCTCGCTGTTCCCCGATGCCGCGCCCGGCGAAACGCCCGGCATCTACGAGGAGGTCCGCAAGGAGTCCGTGTACTTCCTCCACGGGAACGGGAAGGTCAGGATCCCGACCCCGCCGGACTTGAACAACCACGGCAACTGGGTCGTGTCCATCAGTCAGTTGTCGCGTTTCATGGCAGAGCAGGCCGAGGAGTTCGGCGCCTACATGCTGCCCGAAACCGACGCCCAGCAGTTGCTGGTGGAGGAGGGCCGGGTCGTGGGCATCCGGACCGGGGACAAGGGCCGCGGGCGCGAGGGCGAGGAGCTCTCGACGTTCGAGCCCGGCGTCGAGGTGCGGGCCCGGGTCACCGTCATCTGCGAGGGCACGCAGGGCCATCTGGCCGGGGTGCTGCGCCGGCACTTTGACCTCGACCGGAACTCCACGCAGATCTACGAGCTCGGCGTCAAGGAGGTCTGGGAGGTCGCGACGCCGCTCGACCGGGTGATCCACACGGTCGGCTGGCCCCTGCGCCTGGGCGCCAAGTGGCGCGAGTACGGCGGGGCTTGGCTCTACCCGATGGGCGGCAACATGGTGTCCATCGGGATGGTCGTCGGACTCGACGCGGCCGACGCGAACATCTCGGCGCACGACCTGCTGCAGCAGGCGAAGACGCACCCGCTGTTCCGGGAGGTCCTCGAGGGCGGACGACGCGTCGCCTGGGGCGCCAAGACGATTCCGTCGGGCGGCATCTACGGCCTTCCGAGCCGCTTCCATGTGCCCGGGGCCGTCCTGTGCGGCGATGCCGCGGGGTTCGTCAACCTCGCGGCGCTCAAGGGCGTCAGCTACGCGATGAAGTCCGGCATCATCGCGGCCGAGCAGGTGGCGAGCGCCATCAAGAGCGATACCGCCGGGCAGACCACGGGCCTGTGGAACTACACCGAGGCGATCCGGGCCTCCGAGGTGTGGAAGGACCTGTGGCGGGTGAGGAACTTCCGGCCGGCCTTCCAGAAGGGCTTCCTGTACGGCGGGATGGTCGCGGGGATGACCACGGTCACCCGCGGCGCATTCCCGAGGAAGGTCACCATCAAGGCCGACCGCCACGAGCCGGTGGTCATCGGCCCGGATCGCGGCTACCCGAAGCCGGACGGCGAGTACCTGTTCGACAAGCTCTCGTCGGTGTACCTCTCGGGGAACAAGACCCGCGACGACCAGCCGAACCACATCCGCATCCGCACCGAGGTGCCCCGGGAGCTCGCCGTCGCCTGGGAGAACATGTGCCCGGCCAAGGTCTATGAGATCGTCGAGGGGTCCGAGGCGGGCGGGATGGTCCAGGTGCGCACGAACAATCCGAACTGCGTGCAATGCGGGGCCATTACCGCGAAGGGCGGCCAACTGACCCCGCCCGAGGGCGGCAGCGGCCCCGAGTACACCCTGACCTGACCCCGCCCGGGAGCGGCAGCGGCCCCGGATGCACCATGACCTGACCCCGCCCGAGGGCGGCAGCGGCCCGTGGGGGCCGGGAGGGGGCGGTACTGACCGCCACCGGGCCGACCACCGCGCGCGACGGCCGCAGCGTCCCACCGGCACCCATCGCGGCCCACTGTGCCGCCATGGCGATTCTGCGGCCACCACTCGGGGGAGGTCCCGCGGTCGTCCCGGTATCGGGAGCCGAAGGTCCCGGGTTTTCCGGCAGCACAAGGATCCGGGCGCGCGGAGGCGTACCGTTCGTGCAGAGGTCGATGACGTTCCCCCAATGCGGACCAAGCCTTGGAGGATTGATCATGCGTCGAGTGCTCACCGTCGTCGCGGCCGTCTCGTCAGCCGCCCTCATTGGCGTGGTTGCCGGCTGCGGGTCCAGTGACGCCACTGCCCCGACTGGCCCCGCCGGCACAACTGCGCCGGCGGCCACCACTGCGGCCACGTCGTCGGTAACGACCGCCGCCAGCGGAGGCATCGCTGCCGGAGAGGCGGTCTTCGTTGCGAACTGTCAGGGCTGTCACCCCGCAGGCGGCACCGAGGCCGGGGCCGGGCCCCAACTCAGCTCCACTCCAATGGATGCCGCCGCCATTGCGACGCAGGTCCGCGAGGGCAGTGCCTCGATGCCCGGCGGGCTCGTGAGCGGGGCCGATCTCGAGGACGTCGTGGCCTACGTCGAGAGCATTAGGAAGTAGGCCTGCGCGCCGCGCGTCCGCCCGCTACCGGGACTGCGGGGGAACCCCCGGGGGTCCGGGCCGGGCGGACGCCGCGTGGTGCGCCGCATTCACCACATACCGGGCGGCCTGGGCGCGCAGACCGGCCCGCTCCGGCTCGGTGAGGTCGCGCTTGACCCGGGCGGGCGTGCCGACGACGAGGACCCCCTCGGGGATCACGACCCCCTCGGGCACGAGGGCATGGGCCCCGATGATGGACTGCGAACCGATCACGGCGCCATTGAGCACCGTGGCCCCGATGCCCACGAGGACCTCATCCCCGATCGTGCATCCGTGCACGGTGGCCCGATGGCCGATCGTCACCCGCTGGCCCACCGTGCAGGGCATTCCGGGGTCGGCATGCAGAACCGCGCCGTCCTGCACGTTGGTCCCGGCCCCAACGTCGATTCGCTCCACATCCCCCCGGATGACCGCGCACGGCCATACTGACGAATGGTCACCCAGCCGCACCCGCCCGATGACCACGGCGGCCTCGTGGACGAAGCACCCATCCCCGAGGACGGGCATGTCCCCGTCGAGTCCCTGAATCACGCGATGAACCTCCCGAGTTGCCCGCCGGACCCGAACGGGGCCCCGATCGGCGTACCCCCCGATGGTAGGGTGGCGACGCAGTCAGTGCACCGCGCCCCAGGGGAGTGATCATGCGTCGAGGATTCGCCATCGCAGCCGCCGTCGTCTCGTCCGCCGTGCTCGTCGGTGTCGCCGCGGGGTGCGGATCCGGTGAGTCCGCGGCGGTCACACCCGCCGACGCGACGACCATCGAGAACGTCGCGGCCCAGACCGATTCCGAGGGGAAGACGGTGTCCGCTCCGGGCGGATCCGGCGAAACCCCGTCCGAGGCCGCCCCGCCGGATGGCGGGGGCGAGGAGGGCGGGGCCGTGGCGGCGGGCAAGGCCGTCTTTGAGGCCAACTGCCAGGCCTGCCACCCGGCGGGTGGCACCGAAGCCGGCGCCGGGCCGCAGCTCAGCGCCACCGCGATGGACGGAGCCGCCATCACGAAGCAGGTCCGGGACGGCGGGGGCGCCATGCCGGGCGGCCTCGTCACCGGTGCCGACCTCGAGGCCGTCGTGGCCTACGTCGAGAGCATCCGGAACTAGGGCCGCGCGCGGGCCGCCTGGCCCGCCGGGGGAGTGAGTCCTGCTCGATCTTCGCCTCATCCGGAAGGATCCCGATCGGGTTCGCACCGCGCTCGCCCGACGCGGTGCCGCGACCCATCTTGATCAGGTGATCGCCCTCGATGCCGAGTGCCGCGCGCTGCGCGCCGGCGTCGAGCAGCGACGGGCCGAGTCGTCACGTATGGCGAAGGAGATCGGCCGGGCGCGTGCGCAGGGCGGCGCGGTGCCGGGCGCACGCGAGGACGAGGCCCGGGCGCTGCGCGAGGCGACATCGGCCGATGAGGAGCGCCTGCGGGTGGCCGAGGAGCAGCGCGATGCCATGCTCCTGTCGCTTCCGAACCTCGCGCAGGAGGATGCCCCCGACGGGGGTGAGGACGATGCCCGTGAGGTGCGGGTGGTGGGGGAGACCCCCGTCTTCCCGCACGGCGCGCGTGACCATGTTGATCTTGCCGAGGCATTCGGTGGCATCGACCTTGAGCGGGCCGCACGCACCTCCGGGGCGCGGTTTGCGTACCTGCTGGGCCCGATGGTGCGTCTGCAGATGGCGCTGGTGTCCTGGGCGGTCGACCTGCTCGCCGCCGACGGCTTCACGCCGGTGATCCCCCCGGTGCTCGTGCGGGAGGAGGCCCTCATCGGTACCGGCTTCTTCCCGGCCGACCGCTCGTCCGTATACGCCACGGCCGACGACGACCTCTTCCTCGTCGGAACATCCGAGGTTCCGCTCGCGGCCCTTCATCAGGACGAGATCCTCACGGTGGATGACCTCCCGCTGCGGTATGCCGGGATATCGTCGTGCTTCCGGCGTGAGGCGGGCGCGGCGGGCAGGGACACCCGCGGCCTCTTCCGGGTGCACCAGTTCGACAAGGTCGAGATGTTCTCGTTCACGGCGCCGGGCGAGTCCGACCGGGAGCACCTGCGCATCCTCGCCATCGAGGAGCGCATCCTCGGCGACCTCGGCATCCCGTACCGGGTCGTGGATATCGCCGTGGGCGACCTGGGCGCCTCCGCCGCCCGGAAGTTCGACTGCGAGGCGTGGATGCCGGCGCAGGAGCGCTACCGGGAGGTCACCTCCTGCTCCAACTGCACCGACTACCAGGCCCGGCGGCTGCGGGCACGGATGAGGGACGGCACGGAGACCGTGCCGGTGCATACCCTGAACGGAACGGCCGTGGCCGTCGGGCGCACGCTGATCGCGATCCTCGAAAACCACCAGCGGCCGGATGGCTCCGTGGTCGTGCCCGAGTGCCTGCTGCCCTTCGGTGCCCCCGAGGTGCTCGGAGCGGGCTGATGCCCGACCTCGCCCGTGACGCCCTCGTCGGCGTGGTGGGGCATGTGGAGTGGGTCACCCATGCCCTGGGGCGGGTGCCCGCGCCCGGGGCCATCGCGGACCTCTCGGAGCCGTTCGACGAGCCCGCCGGGGGCGGGGCCGTGGCGGCGGCCGCGGTCGCCCGCGTGGGCGGGCAGGCGCTGCTGTTCACCGCGATCGGCGCGGATCTGGCCGCAGCGCGCGGAGCCCGGGTCCTCGCGGACCGTGGCGTGGAGATCGTTGCGGCCACCCGGCCTGCGCCGCAGACCCGGGTCCTGTCCATCACCGATCCGGGTGGGGAGCGCACGATCATGGTCGTTGGCACCCGGCTGCAGCCCACCGCGGCCGATGACCTCCCGTGGTCGCGGATGCCCGGGCTCCGGGCCGCCTACTACGCCGGGGAGGACCCCGGGGCGCTCGTGCATGCCCGCGCCGCCCGCTGCCTCGTGCTCACTGGCCAGCGCCTGTCGGACGCGATCGCGGCCGGCGTACGCCCGGATGTCGTCGTGGCCAGCGGCGCCGACCCCGATGAGGACCCGTGGGGCCTTCCCGGGGCGCTCGCGCCCGAGGCCATCGTCCTCACCGACGGCCCGCGCGGGGGCCCGGTCCACCGGCCCGGTACATCCGTGCTGCGGTTCGCGGCCGTACCGCCGCCCGGGCCGATCGTTGATTCCTATGGGTGCGGGGACTCGTTCGCAGGGGTTCTGGCACTGGCTCTGGCCCGCGGCCACGCGCTGGCGGAGGCCGTGCCCCTCGCCGCGACGGCCGCTGCGGCGTGTGTGACCTGGCGGGGCGGCCTCGGACCCGGTCCGTGAGGGTGGGAGCAGACGAGAACGCGGACGCCGCTACCGGGCCACCTCTGGCCAAGGGGGGGCAGGAGGGCGGGCCGCTTGTCGTGTCCACCCGGTCGATCCTCGTCGGGGCGGGCCTGGTGGTGGTGCTCGCTGTGGGCCTCGTGGCCCTGCTCGGGAAGGCCGCGGGCTACAGCGAGGTGCTCGGGGCGCTTGGACGAGCGAGCGGGCCCTGGGTCATCGGGTGCCTCGTGCTCGAGGCGGCGTCGTATGCGGGCTATGTCGTATGCCTGCGTGCGGTGGTCGCGCATAACGGTGGTCCCGCCCTCCCGGGGACCAGCGCGACCCGCGTCTGGCTCGCAAGCATGGGCGCCACCCGCCTCGTGTCGCCCGCCGGTGTGGGGGGGCTCGCCCTCATGTACTGGCTGCTCCGCAAGGCCGGGCTCCACCCGCGCGACGCCGCCGCCCGGGTCCTGGGGCTCAACATCCTTCTGTTCTCGATGTTCGGCATCTGGGCGCTCGCGACCTCATTGGTGATCCTGATCCGGTCCGGCGGGGATGCGCCCCTGGGGATGATCGTGCCGTGGCTCGTCGTGGTCCCGGTGATCGCCGTCACGGGGCTGTGGATCAGCGAGGGGGAGAGGGGGGAGCGTGTGTCGGCGGACACGCACCACGGCTGGCTCCGGAAGGGGCGCGCCGCGTTCGTCGCGGGAATCATCGTTGCGCGCACGGCACTGCGGCCTCCCCGGCTGGACCCCCGCATTCTTGGGGGTGCGACGGTGTACTGGGTCGGTGACCTCGCGTGCCTCTGGGGGGCGCTGCGTGCGATCGGCGCCGAGGTGTCACTGCCCGGGGTCGCGCTCGCCTATGCCACCGCGTACGTCGCAATGCTGCTGCCACTGCCGACCGGCGGCTACGGCGCCCTCGACGCGGCGTCCGCGTTTACCCTCACCATGCTCGGTCTTCCTCTTGCCGAGGCGATCGCAGGGGTCATGGTATGGCGCGTGTTCAACTTCTGGCTGCCAACGATCCCCGCCCTGATCGAGGTGGCCCGGTCGCGCGACCTTGCACGTACGCTCGCGCGGGACACGGGCGGGTGAGCGTGCAGCCCCGTGGGGGGCCCGACGTCGCTCGTCAGCCGGGTGGCGGCCAGGCCTCGCCGGGACCGGGCTCCTGCCGGCCGGCCACGAGGATCCGCTGGCGGCCGGGGTCCATGGCCTCGTACGGCCGTACCACCGGGGCGCGCCATGTGACGTAGGCCGCACATGCGGCGTCGGCGTCGTTGCGGTTCTGCGCGATCGCCTCGCTCAATGCATGGGCGTCTCCCATACCGATACCCGACGAGATCCCCGTCTCGGGGCCGAAGAAGTGCGCGGAGTCACCGATGAGCACGATTCCCGGGTGCCACCATTCGGGGGTCGTCAGCAATTCGGGTTCCGAGTAGCGCACCTGCTCGATGCTGTCGAGGCCGTCCACACCGCGCCGGGAGTCCGGCAGCAGGCGGGCCCACATCTCCTTGATGGCGTCGAGCCCCGGGGCCAGCGCGGCCTCCGCGCCGACCCGGGCGCAGGAGCGCCAGCCCCCGGAGCCCTGTGGCCACGAGAGGTGCCCGATGTGCCCGCCGTCGGCCATGTACGCCATCGAGAAGGAGGTATCGGACGGGGTGGTGCTCATCCACGACAGCTCGCCCTCGGGGAGGCGGTCGAACACGGCCGTGAGCCCCGCCATCTCCCGCACCCGGGATCGCACACCGTCACACGCGACCACGAGGTCGGAGGGGATTGTCACCTCACCATCCGGCCCCTGCGCGACGACGCCGGTGATGCGACCGTCGGGGCCCGCGATCAACTCGGCCACGGAGTGCTCATACATCACGGGCAGGTCGCGGGAGATCGCGTGGATCACCTTGCCGACCTCCACGCATACCGCAACCGCGCTGGTTCCCTGGGGCGCGATCTCCCGGCCCTCCGGCCAGAGCTCGTCGAGCACCCCGATCTCCTTCAGCGGCTCGTAGCCCTGAAAGCCGAGCATGTAGCCGCGCGGGATGTACGAGCCCGCCGGCATGCGCTCGATGATCACGGGCTCGATCCCCCGGGCACGCAGCAGGCGGCCCAGGGTGAGGCCCACCATCCCCCCACCTGCGATAACGACGTCCATGCCGGGAATCCTACCGGGTGGCGATGTAGGTGAGGTTCCGTTCCCGTCCGGTGCGTGAGCCGTCCCCGAGCCAGCCGGCCTGCACCGCAACGACGCGCGCGCCCCCGAGCCGCAGGGCGGCCTGCACGTCGCGCTCCGGCAGCCAGTTCATCCGGATGGGGTCCAGACCGAGCCGCTCGTAGAGCACCCGCTCCCCCACGCGCAGCCGGCGCAGGCCGTGCCAGGCGCGTCGCCGCCACTGAACGCGCTGCCGGAGAGGCATGGACGCGGGCATCTGCACGACCAGCGCGCCGCCGGGGGCCAGTACCCGTGCCATCTCGCGCAGGTATGACGAGATCACCGCGCGATCGGGAAGGTGCTGCAGCACGATGAACGACAGCACGAGGTCGAACACCCCGTCGTCGAACGCCCGCAGGTCGGGTGCGTCGCCGACGATCCACTCGCAATTGGGCCGGTCAGCGTTCATCGCGCGCGCGCGCCGGATCATCGCCTCGCTGATGTCCAGACCGACTGACCGGCGGAAGTACCCGGCGAGCGCCCGGGTCACGCGCCCCACGCCGCATCCCAACTCGAAGGATGCCTCACGGCGCGTCGCGAGCCCCAGGGCCGAGCAGGCCGCCATGATCGACTCGGCATCGGCCCGGCCCGTCTCAAGGAAGGCCTGCTCATCCCAGGCACCATGCTTGGCTGCGGGGGCGCTGAGGATGGCGTAGAGGGGGTCGATCTCCCCGAGTGCCTCCCAGTCCCTGCGATTGCGCTCCCCGTTGGCCACGAGGGCACTGTAGGGGCGGGCGGGGGTGGACGCGGCGAGCGGGCCCGACCGCCCTGCCCCGCCCGGGCGCGCGCCGGGCGGGGGCCCCGCACGGAGGGGGAGGGATTTGAACCCCCGGGCCGGGGTCACCGGCCAGCGGTTTTCAAGACCGCCGCATTCGACCGCTCTGCCACCCCTCCGCCGCGCACCATACCCGGACGGGCGAATCACTACGATGCCGCGCGGAGAGGTGCCTGAGTGGTCGAAAGGGGCCGCCTGCTAAGCGGTTGATCGGGGTCAACCCGGTTCGAGGGTTCAAATCCCTTCCTCTCCGCTTCCACGCCACGCCGCCGGGGGGCAGGCGGCGTGGCCACGCCGGGGTGGCCGCTGGCGACCCGGTGCGCGGCGCAGCGGGGCCATCGGGTACGATGGCCGCACGCCCGTGAACGGCTCCCAACCCCTACATCGCGACGACCTCCACCCTCCGGGCGGGGGCGTCCGATGAGCACCGGACTTCAGGTCGTGCTCCTGTTCGTGCTCGTGGCGTGGACCGCCTTCTTCGTCGCGGCGGAATACGCCTTCGTCGCGGCCAGGCCCACGCGGATGCGCGAGCTGGCCGAGCAGGGCAGTCGGGGCGCGGCTCGCGTCGCGGCCATCCAGCAGAACCCCACCCGCTTCATCTCGGCGATCCAGGTGGCCATCACATTCGCGGGGCTGGCCATCGGCGCCGTGGGCGAGCCGGCGGTCCGGGGCCTCGTGGAGGACGCCCTCGAGCCCCTCGGCCCCGCTCTCTCAACCGGCGTCGTCACGGTGATCAGCGTGGTCATCGGCCTCGCGATCATCATCGCGCTCACGGTGGTCCTCGGGGAGATCGTGCCGAAGGCCCTCACACTGGCCCGCACCGAGTCGGTGGCCCTGGCGGTGGTGGGCCCCGTGCGCATGTTCACCGCGGTCGTACATCCCTTCGTCTGGCTGCTCGAGCGGCTGTCCGCCGCAACCCTGCGGCTGTTCGGACTGCGGGGGGACATCCGGATGGGGCGTAGCCACACTGAGGAGGAACTGCGCATGATCCTCGCCGCCTCATTCGAGGAGGGGGTACTGGAGGCCGAGGAGACCGAGATGCTGTCGCGGGTGTTCGACTTCGCCGACACGGAGGCCCGGCAGGTGATGGTGCCGCGCCCCGACGTCGTGATGCTGCCGATCGCCGCGACCGTGGCGGAGGCCGCCGCCATCGTGGAGGAGCACCCGTACACGCGCTACCCGGTGTACGGGGATGACCCCGATGACATCCGGGGGGTCATCCACATCCGCCAGCTGTTTGAGGCCGTGAGCCGGGGCGGGCACGACGCGTGGATCCGCGATCTGGTCCGGGATGTGCAGCGCGTTCCCGAGACGAAGGCCCTTGATGACCTCCTGCGCGACTTCCGCCGTACTCAGAGCCACCTCGCCGTCGTCGTGGACGAGTACGGCTCGCTCGCCGGCGTCGTCACCTTGGAGGACCTCGTCGAGGAGGTCATGGGCGAGATCGAGGACGAATTCGACGTGCCGGAACGCGACATCGTCCGCACCGGGGGCGGTCAGGCCCTGGTCGCCGGATCCCTGGCCCTGGAGGACTTCAACGATGCGTTCGGCACCGGGATTGACGACGAGGACTTCAACACCGTTGGTGGCGCGGTCTTCCACGCCATGGGCCGGGTGCCGGAGGTGGGGGACACCGTCGCGACCGACGGCCTGGAATTCACCGTCGTGGAGATGGACGGCTCGCGCATCGTGCGCGTGAGGGTCGAGCCCATCGCCCGCCCCGCGCTCTGATACGGTGCCCGCCGCGTCGCGCACGCGTCGCGCCTGCGCCAGTAGCTCAGTCGGATAGAGCGTCGGTCTACGAAACCGAAGGTCACAGGTTCGAATCCTGTCTGGCGCGCTGCACCCCGTACCCGCCGGCCGCCGCCACATCGGCGCGCCGGGCGATAATGCTCTGATGGGCGCCCGGGCGATCGCAGTGACGGCAGCGGCCATCGCCGCCGGGACGGGCGTACTGCCGGCGTCGGGGGCCCCCACGCTGGCATGGGACCTCATCGCCACCCGCCCCCACGACCCGGACGCCTTCACGCAGGGCCTCGTCGCCTACCGGGGCAGCCTGCTGGAGAGCACCGGCGACTGCTGCGACCCATCGCGCCCCGACTCGTCGGTGCGGCGGGTCAACCCCCGCAACGGTCGCGTGCTCGCCATCCGGCACATCCCGGCCCCGATCTTCGCCGAGGGGCTCACCGTGCTGGCCGGCACCGCCTGGCAACTCACGTGGACGGACCACGTGGCCTACCGGGTGGCCCCGATGACCCTCTCCCGGAGGGGCACCTCGCCGTACCCCCGGGAGGGCTGGGGCCTCACCACCGACGGGCGCCGCCTCGTGGCGAGTGACGGAACCGCGATGCTGCGGTGGCTCGCACCGCCGCGGCTCACCGTCATCCGCACGGTGGTGGTGCGAGATGGCGCCCGGCCCGTCAGATGGCTGAACGAACTCGAGATGCTGAGCGGGCTGATCTGGGCGAATGTCTGGCAGGAGGACCGTGTGGCCCTGATCCGACCCGCGGATGGCTGGGTGGTCGGCTGGCTCGACCTCTCGGCACTGCGGCCCCGACTGGCGAGCGGGGGTGAGGTGCTCAACGGGATCGCCCGCGATCCCGTGACCGGGCATGTGCTCGTGACCGGCAAGCGGTGGGATCGGATGTTCGTGATCCGATTGCGGGTGCCGGTTCCCGGCGCGGCATAGTCGCGGCGCGGCTGCGCGTTACGTTCCCGGGTCAGTGCGATCGCGTGTGTACGCCGGTATTCCGGCGCGGGCGATGCGCACACCCCGCGAGCGCCCGGTGCCGCCTAGCGGATGATGCGCCAGAACCGTGGTTCGAAGGGCGGTGGGTCCGGGACGCGCTCATCCCGTACCGGGTCGAGGTGGACGTGGCCCTCCACCTCGAGACGCAGAAGCACGGCGATGAAGTCCTCCCCGGCGACGTCCAGCCCGTCGGCCTGCACCCGCTCGTACAGGAAGGCCTCACGTACCGGTTCGCCCGCGGCGCGCAGGTGCCCGGCGATCGAGTCCTCGATCCGGCGCCGTCGCTCATCGCTCATTCCCCCATCGTAGCCCCGCGGGGGAGCGCGTATCCTCGCCGCATGGAGCCCGCGTGAGCACGCTGCTGGCCGTCGTGCACGCGGACGACCTCGGAATGGACTACGCCGACCACCCCTCCGACCGGCGTCGTCACCAGCTCGCCGTGGCACTGGCGCGCGAGGCGGGTGTGCTCAGCGCGCCGGGGGTCGCGGTGGTGCCCGCCCCGCCTCCGATGGCCGACGAGGTGCTGGCGACCATGTTCGCCCCGGCGTTCATCCGGGCGATACGGATGTTCAGCGCGCACCCCGTCCTGGCCGCGGCGCCCGAGGCGCGCCAGTGGGGCGTGACGGGTGACGTGCACCCCTACGCGCACATGCACCGCGACGCCGCGCGACTCGCCGCCGCCGCGCGGCTCGCGGGCGGGATGGTGGGGGGAGGGGGAGCGCTGCGGGCCATCGTTCCGGCCGGCGGGGCCCACCACGGCCTGCCCTACCGCATGAATGGGTTCGGCGTCTACAACGACACCGCGGTCGCCATCCACGCGCTGCGGGCGGCGGGCATCGGGCGCATCGCGTACGTGGACCTCGACGTGCACCACGGAGACGGTACCCAGGGCACCTTCTGGAACGACCCGCATGTCCTCACCGTGTCGGTGCACGAATGCGGGCGCTACCTGTTCCCGAACTCGGGGTTTCCCGACGAGACGGGCGGACCCGATGCTCCGGGGTCCGCCATCAATGTCGCGCTGCCGCCAGGGTGCGGGGACGACGCCTACCGCCTGGCCATGGAGCAGGTGGTGGGGCCGGCCGTGCGGGCGTTCGCACCCGAGGCCCTGGTGTCCCAGTGCGGCGTGGACCACCACCACGCCGATCCGCTTTCGCACATGCGTACCACCATGGCCCTGTATCCGGACCTGTGGAGCGCCCTCGGGCGGCTGGCGGACGCGTGCGGCGGGGGGCGGTGGGTGGCACTGGGGGGCGGGGGGTACAACCCCTGCAATGCGCCGCCCCGGGCCTGGGCCATGCTCATGGCCGAGATGGCACGGACGCCCCTTCCATCCCAGATGCCCGTGTCCTGGCCTGGCATCGCCCGTGCCGCGGGATGCCCGGATCCCGCGTCGGGATGGTGTGCGGAGCCCGGCTTCGTGGCGACCCCGGGCGGGGAGGACGCCGCGATGGACGGGGCGCGCGCGGCCATCGCTGAGGCCCGGGCCGCCTCGCCCCTGTTGGGCTGACCACAAGGACATCCCCGGCAACGGGCGAAGTGCCCTGCGTGGCCCCGTACACCCCGCCCACCGCCTTCGCGCGCGACCTGCGGATACGCGGCAGCATCGCGCCCGGGTATGACGTCTTCATCATCGTCGTCACGGTGGTCTCGGTCATCAACTGGATCTTCATGATCCTCCCGCTGGACCTCGGTGGTGACGCGCGCGAACTCCTGATCTTCATGGAGCCGATCCTCACGGTCATCCTGCTGCTGGACTTCGGGATGCGCCTGCGGCGTGCCCGTGGCGCGCGCCGGCAGTACATGCTCCACGAGGGGGGGTGGCTCGACCTGATCGGCAGCCTGCCCTACGGGCGCGTGCTGAGGCTGTTCCGCCTCGTCCGGGTGGTCCGCGGATTCCAGGAGTTCGGCTGGCGCGACACGGTGAAGTGGTTCTTCGCGAACCGCGCCCAGGGCATCCTCTTCCTGGTCCTCGCGATGCTCATCATCGTGCTGGAGGCAGGCGGCCTCCTCGTGCTGTACTTCGAGGCCGGTGCCCCGGGGGCGAACATCGAGACCGGCGGCGAGGCGCTGTGGTGGGGGGTCATCACCATCACCACGGTCGGGTATGGGGACTTCTTCCCGGTGACCGCCGGCGGGCAGGTCGTCGCCACCGTCATGATCTTCTCCGGGGTGTCGCTCATCTCGATCTTCACGGCGTGGGTGGCATCCACGTTCCTGGCCCCCGGCGCATCACAGGCGGGCGGGGGCCCCGCGGGTTCGGACGCCGTGGTCGCGGCCCCGGCGGACGGCGCTGACCCCTCTGTGCTGATACGGGACCTCCGTGCGCGGATCGACGAGCTGGAGGCGCTCGTGGCGAAGCCGGGCGCCCCGGGTCGCTAGCTGTTGCGCCTGCGGTAGAGGCGCGTGGCCAGGGGGATCATCACGGCGATGATCCCGACCATCCAGATGATCGACAGCAGTACATCGTGACCTGCGGGCTGCGCGAGGAAGAGGTCGCGCACCGCATTGACGACGACCGTGAACGGCTGGTTCTCCGCGAACACCTGCAGCCAGGTGGGCATGGTGTCCGTGGGCACGAACGCGGAACTCGCGAACGTCAGCGGGAACAGCCAGATGAACCCCGCCGACTGGACGGCCTCCACGGTCTTCATGCTGAGCGCCACGACCACGCCGATCCAGGAGAAGGCGAACGAGGTGAGGAGCAGCAGGGCGAAGGCCACCACCTGCGCCCCGACTGACCCGGCCGGCCGGAAGCCCACCATCAGGCCGACCGCATACATGACACCCACAACCACGGAGTTGCGGATCAAGTCGGACACCGTCCGCCCGATCAGTACGGCGGAGCGGGCCATGGGCAGAGAGCGGAAACGGTCGATGATCCCCCGCCGCAGGTCCTCAGCAAGTCCGATTCCGCTGCCCACGGCGCCGAACGCCACGGTCTGGGCGAAGATCCCCGGCATGAGGAAGTTGACGTAGGTCTCGCCGGGCGTGGCGATCGCGCCCCCGAATACGTACCGGAAGAGCAGCACGAACATCACCGGCTGGATCAGCGAGAAGACCAGCACCTCGGGGATGCGTGGCAGCTGCACCAACTGCCGCCAGAGGATGATCCCCGAGTCGCGCAGGGCGTGCACCGGGCTCATGCCGGGCCGTCCGTACCGATGTCGCCCGGATCCTCGGCGGTGTGCCCGGTGAGGGCCAGGAACACCTCGTCGAGGGTGGGGCGGTGCAGGCCGAGGGCCTCCGTGGGGATTCCCTGCGCCGCGACCTCGGCGGCCACCCGGGACAGGGCGATCGGGCCGTCCGACACCGCCGCCCGCACCCGCCGCCGGTCCGCCTCGACGAACACCTCGTCGGTTGCGACGGCCGCGACGATCGCGCGCGCACGTGGGAGATCGGCGGGGTCGACAACGGCGACCTCGAGGGCCTCGCCCCCCACACGGGACTTCAGCGCCGCGGGTGTCCCCTCGGCAATCACCACCCCGTGGTCGATCACGGCCACCCGCCCGGCCAAGCGATCGGCCTCCTCGAGGTACTGGGTCGTCAGCAGCACCGTGGTCCCATCGGCGGCCAGCTCCTGGATGACCCCCCACATGGTGAGGCGGCTGCGGGGGTCCAGCCCCGTGGTGGGTTCGTCCAGGAACAGGATGGGCGGATTGGCCGTGAGGCTCGCCGCCAGGTCGAGGCGGCGGCGCATTCCGCCGGAGTATCCCTTCGACGGACGGTCCGCGGCGTCCGTGAGGTCGAAACGGTCGAGCAGCTCCTCCGCACGGGCGCGGGCGGCGCGGGTCGAAAGGCCGGAGAGCCGTCCGAACATCACGAGGTTCTCGCGTCCGGTCAGGTACTCATCCACGGCGGCGAACTGGCCGGCCAGCCCGATGCGCTCGCGCACCGCGGCCGCTTCACGGGCGACATCAAGGCCATCCACGAGCGCCGTGCCGGCGTCGGCACGCACCAGGGTGGCGAGGATCCGCACCGTCGTGCTCTTGCCGGCGCCATTGGGCCCCAACAGGCCATAGACGCTGCCGCGCGGAACGCTCAGGTCCACTCCGCGCAATGCCACGGTCTTCCCGAAGGCCTTCATGATGCCCACCGCCTCAACGGCGGGGGAGGTGGTGGAGCAGCCCATGACCGCGGGCACCTTACCGATGTCGCCCCTCATCGGGTGGATCCCTGCATAGATTTCGGCCGATGCACGATGACGACCCCATGCTGGACCACCCCATGCTCGACCTGGACCCGACCCTCCTCGACGACGCCCGTGCGACGGTCGCCATGGCGCTGTGGTGCGCAGCCGGGCAGCTGTCGCGCACCTCGGCGATCGAGGACGCGCTCGGCATCGCCTGTCTCGGGGACGCGGTGGAGGGTCTCGGGGCGCCGGGCGAGCCCGGGGTCGCCTGGCCGGGGGCCGAACTGCGCGGCGCCCTTCGTGAGGCCGCCCGGCGTGTCATCGAGGAAGCCGCACGCCACACCGACGATGCACCGCCCGACCGGGCCCGTTGGTGGGATGACCAGTCGGCGCGCGCCGAAAGGATCCTCGCTGCCCTGTCCTCGAAGCCGCCGGACTAGGCGCACGAGCCGGGGATAGGGGAGGGGCCGAGCCCGGCCCGCCCATGGGGCACGGACAGGTCCGGCCCGTCGTCCACCGGGACGCCGCCGCCGGGGTTGAGCGCAGGGTGGGTGAGGTAGTAGTGACGCTTGATGTGGTCCATGTCGATGGTGGACATCACGCCCGGGATCTGGGCGACATCCCGCATGAATCCCCGCAGCTCGGGCGAGTCGGCGATCCGGTGGGCGTCGCACCGGAAGTGCGTGCGGTAGACCGGATCGAACCGCACCAGCGTGGTGAACAACCGGATGTCGGCCTCGGTGAACCGGTTGCCCGCCAGCCACCGTGACTCACCGAGGATCCGCCCGGCCCGGGAGAGCCCCTCGGCCAGACCGGCGACCGCGGCGTCATGGGCAGCCCGGGTGGCGGCGAACCCTGCGCGATAGACGCCGTCGTTGATCATCGGATACACGAACGCATTGACCGCATCGATCGCGTCCGCGAGGTCGGGCGGGCGGAGCCGGGGCACGGGGCGGGCCAGGTCCCCGAATGCGCCGTCCAGCAGGCGCAGGATGTCCTGCGACTCGTTGTTGACGATGGTCCCGGTGACCCGATCCCATAGGACCGGCACGGTGGGGCGCCCCGTCCAGGCGGGGTCGGTGCGCGTGTAGGCCTCCGCCAGATATGCGAACCCGTTGACCGGGTCCTCCGAATGGCCGCGCCCGGACCGGAAGGCCCAGCCGCGATCATCGCGCACCGGGTCCACCACGGTCATCCCGACCACGGACTCCAGACCCTTGAGCACCCGCGCGATCACAACCCGGTGCGCCCACGGGCACGCGAGCGACACGTACAGGTGATACCGGCCGTCCGCGGGGGGTCGGGCACCGTCCCCGCCGATGACGCCCCGGAACGCGGAGACCTGCCGAACAAACCGGCCCGAGGCGTCGGTCTCGTCCGGGAACGGCACGCGGCGGAATCCGCTCATCGGAGGCCCCGGGACCCCCCGGCGGCCGGGGTGGGACTAGGCGGCGAAGACGTCGCTGTCCTGGCGCTGCTCCTGAAGCCGCTCCAGGTAGCGGTGCGACGGGCAGTAGTCCGATCCCGTGACCGGAACCCGCTGGCACGCCTTCCCCTTGCGGTTGGCGGCCCGGCACCGCAGCAGGTCGGCGGACCCGCGCTCGGCAATCTCCTCATCGAGGTACTCGAGGGCACCGGCCATGTGGGCCTCGATGATGTCGTACACGAACAGCTGACGCGATACGGGGAACAGCGATCGAACATCCGCGAACAGCGCGGCGCCGGGGCGGGCGAACCGACGGTGGTCACGCGCGAGGCGCTCGACCGTGCGCTCGCATGCCGCGAGCAGCAGTCGCTGCCCGAGCTCGGGGCGGAGCTGCTGCTGCAGGAGGTGTGGTTGCAGATCCCTGTAGATCGCGCGTGAGTACCGGTAAATGGCGCTGCCCTCGGTGAGTTGGTGTATGCGGCCCAACAGGGCACTCAACCCGTCCGGGTGGCGTGTGTCAATGTTCCGCGTGCGACGAAATCGCCGCTATTAGCGTTGATCATGTAAGGGTTTGCGGGGACCGGGTCCCCGGGGGCTCTACTCGGGGCTCCCGGGGACCGGAGCGGGCGACACCGGGTCCGCGGCGGCCGCCTCGGCGCGCAGGCGGGCTTCCGCGGCCTCGGCGCTCTCCGGCCCGCACAGGCGGCAGTACCGGCGCCCGGTGAAGCCATCCACGCGCACCTGCGGGCACCGATCGGGGTCGTCCCAGAGGCACGACAGAGCGCTCATGGCCATGCTGCGATTGTTGCAGAGGTCGCCCCGCCGTGCCGCGGTGCGACAATGCCCGCCATGCCGGATGACGGGCAACGCGTGCGCCTCGACAAGTGGTTGTGGGCGGCGCGGTTCTTCAAGACCCGGGCGCTCGCCAGCGAGGCCGTGAACGGCGGGCGTGTCCACCTGAACGACCAGCGGACGAAGCCCTCCCGGGACGTCCGTATCGGTGATGCGATCACCATCACGCGCCCCGGCGCCGCCCCGATGGCCGTCACGGTTCAGGCGTTGTCCGACCGCCGGGGGCCGGCCCCGGAGGCCCAGGGGCTCTACGCGGAGACGCCGGAGAGCGTGCGCGAGCGCGAGCGGGACCGGCTCATGCGACGGATGGCGCCGGCGCCGCCGGGCGCCGACCTGGGCGCGCGGCCCACCAAACGCGACCGCAGGCGTCTGGACGACGCACGCCGGCACGGGCCCTGAGCCCCGGGCCCTGATCGCTGATGCCCGGGCCCGCCGGACCGCCCGGAGCGCGGCGCCTCCGGGCGCACCCGGCGCCCGCCGCGCATCCCATCCGGCCGCGCCGGTCCCCTACCGCGCGGAAATCACTGTTATGCACATCGGGGGAATCACCTACTGCACGGGTACGGCGTTCAGGAACCCGCGATCCAGACGGAAGCCCCCCGCCTCCTCCAGGGCCGCGATGCGGTCATCCAGACGGGGATGCGTCTGGAACATGCCACCGAGGCTGCCCAGCAGCCCGCGGCCCTTCACGAGCGGCGACTCGATGTACAGGTGCGCCGTTGCGCGGCCGACGTGCCCCACCTGCCGGGTGTCGGCCTGGAGCACCGCGAGCGCGCGGGCCATGCCCTCGGGATCGCCGGTGATCTCGGCGGCCGAGGCGTCGGCGAGGAACTCGCGCCGCCGTGAGAGCGCCATCTGGATCATGACCGCGCCGATGGGCGCCAGGACCAGGGCGACGAGGACGCCGATGAGCGCGAACGGGTTGTTGCTGTTGTTCCGCCCGCCGCCGAAGATGAAGACGCGCAGGAGGATGTCCGACAGGATCAGCAGAGCGCCGGCCAGCACCGCAGTCAAGGCCATGAGGCGCACGTCGCGATTGCGCACATGCGCGATCTCATGGGCCATCACCGCGCGAAGTTCCCGCGCCCCCATGAGGTCCACCAGCCCGGTGGTGGCGGCCACGTAGGCGTGCTCCGGGTTCCGGCCCGCGGCAAAGGCGTTGGGGGCCGGATCCTCGATGATGTACACGGCCGGTGTGCGGGCGAGGCCCGCCCCCACCGCCGCGGCCTCGACCGCCTGCCACAGCTCGGGGTGCTGGTCGCGGGTGATGGGATGCGCGCCGGCCAGGGACGCAACCACCGATGCCGACGCGAACCACATGATCACCCCGTAGGCGATCAGGGCGATCCCGATGACGACCAGCAGCGAGAGGTCCACCGCGAAGTACACGGCGCCGAGCACGATTGCGATGAGCACGCCGAACAGCAGGAGCAGCAGGGCGGTCCGCCAGCGGTTCGCGCGGATCTGCTGCTGGAGGGTCACCTACCGGTCGAAGGAGACCTGCGGTGCCGACCGGACGGCCGCGTCCTCCTCCTCGAAGAACTCCGCATCCGAGAAAGTGCCGAACGTGGCGACGACGTTCGACGGCACGGTGTGCTGCGTGGCGTTGTACTTCCCCACGGTCGAGTTGTAGTACCGGCGGGCCGCCGCAAGCATCTCCTCGACGTTCGCGAGTTCCGTCTGCAACTGCAGGAAGTTCGACGACGCCTTGAGGTCGGGGTAGTTCTCCGCCACGGCGAACAGGCCGCCCAGGGCACGGCCGAGGAGGCTGTTGGCCTGACCTGCCTCCGCGGGACCCTTGGCGTCCAGGGCGACGGTGCGGGCCGCGGTGACCGCCTCGACCACGCCCCGCTCGTGGGTGGCATCGCCCTTGACGGTCTCGACCAGATTCGGGATGAGGTCATACCGACGCCGCAACTGCACGTCGATGTTGGCCCACCCCTGCTGTACCTCGACGCGCAGGCGGACCAGACGGTTGTACAGCGCGACGCCCCAGATGATCACGAGGACCACCAGGACGATGACGATGATCGCTATCCCCCATCCCGGCATGCCGGCATCATCGCATGCGCCGCGGCGTCATGCGAGACGGATGGTCAGTCCGGCACGGTCCTGCCACCGTCGGGGTCACCTGTGGTGCATACCTCGCGCAGGGCGTGAGCGATCTCGTTGACCCGCCGGGCGGCTACGTCGTAGCGGCCGATCCCCTGTACCTCCCGCACGATCCGGCTCTCGAGCACCGTGGAGATCACGAGGGCGCCGTCCGCCCCGGCGAGGTCCGCGACCCGGCGCTCGCGGATGTGGAGGGTGGCCACCTCACTGACGAGCCGCCGGGTGATGGAGTCAAGGATCCCGGTGCCGAGGGGCGGGGCCACGAGATCATTGCCCTCGACCCACACGAAGGATGCGACCGGGCACTCGAGCACCGTGCGGGTACCGGCCTCCACGAAGAGCGCCGTATCCGCCCCGGCCTCGGTTGCGAGGCGCGCCGCCTGCATGTTCGCCGCGTAGGAGAGTGTCTTGGACGCCACCAGCAACGGTGTGATCCGGTGGGCGACGGGCCGCACGGACCAGCCGTCCGGCGCCTCCGGAATCAGGGGCTCCTCACGCAGGATGCGATGGCCCCCGCGCGTCAGGATCACCCGGAGTCCGCACTCCGGGGCCGACGTCACGGCCGCGATCTCCCCGATCTCCCGCCGCGTCCGGTCGCGGTCGAACGGGAGCCGGATCAGTCCGGCGGACCGCTCCATGCGATCCAGGTGGGCCTCCGGCGTGCGTGGCTGGTGGCCGTACAGCCGCAGCCCCTCGAACACGCCGTCCCCGCGAACGATCGCGTCATCCAGGGGGATGAGGGGTACCTCTCCCACGGGGACCAAGCGTCCATCCACCATCACGCGCGGCTCGCTCACGATGCGATTGTGGCGCAGTCCGGGGCAATCTGCGTTGCAGCCGCGCCCGCCGGAGCGGAAACGCCCGAGGATCCGCGGTGCGCCGGTGCAAGGATCCGGAATGGAAACCGCCCCGATCCCGTCCAGTAGGGTCACCAACGGAATGCTCCGGACCCACCTCGCACTCCTGGCCGGTGCCGCCTGCGCCGTCACGTCGGGGTTCGCCGCGCCCGCGCTGGCGCAACAGGCCCCGGCACCCCCTCCGGTGACAGCGCCGGACCCCACGGCGCCGCCGGCGGCGGTGCCCGTGTCCGTGGACCCCCCGGCACCGGTGCCCGCGCCACCACCGGCCCCGACGCCCTCCCCGGCCCCCCCGACCCCGACCGGTTCCGGCCAGGTTCTGCGGCCGGGGGCCCACGGGGCATTGGTGAAGACTCTCCAGCGGGCGCTGCGCGCACACGGCATCCGCGTGCCCGTGGATGGCACCTTCGGTGCGAGCACGCGTGCCGGCGTGCGTGCTCTTCAGCGCCGGATGCGGGTGCGACCCACCGGCATTGCCGACCAGGCCGTGCTCCGCCGGCTCGGCGTGAGCGTCCGGACGGTCGCGGATGCGGGGGGTCGCGCCGGCGGACGCGATGCCGACGGGTCATTCGACGAGTACCCGGTGCCCGAGCCCAACGACACCACCCCCTCCGCCGCCGGTTTCATCTGGCCGGCCAACGGCATGGTGAGCTCGCCGTTCGGCCCCCGCTGGGGCCGAATGCACGAGGGTCTGGACATCGCCGGCCCCGTCGGCCGCCCGATCCGTGCGGCCCGCGCCGGGGTCGTGGTCAGCGCGCGTGGCGCGGACGGATACGGAAACCTCATCGTCATCGCGCATGGGAATGATCAGACCACCCGGTACGCGCACCTCAGCCGGTTCGCCGTGGCGAAGGGCGACCGGGTCACGCTCGGCCAGGTGATCGGCCGGATGGGCAGCACCGGCAACTCGACGGGCAGCCACCTGCACTTCGAGGTCCGGGTCCACGGGGCCGAGCGTGACCCCCTGGGGTTCCTCTAGGCAACCCCCGGCGCGGGGCCGGATCCGCGCGACCGTCGCCGGAGCATGGGTGGGCGCGTCGGGCCGTTCGGCCCATCGCCGACCACGACGCCCTGGCGCTGGTGATCCCGGCCACCGTCATCGCCCCGGACTAGAGGCCTGACACGACGTCATTGAGGGTCGCCGCACCGATGATCCCCAGCCCCAATGCGATGACGCCGAGAACGATCCCTGCGATTGCCAACCCTTTCCCCGACCTCACCCCGGCGCCGACCCGGGCGAGTCCGACCCCCGAGAGCACCAGCCCCACCACGCCAAGGAGGAGGGTGACGGCGTACAGCAGGATGGGAAGCACCGCGCCCAGCACCGCGCCGACAAGGGACACCACAAACCCCGCCGTAGCCAGCCCGTTTCCCTGCTTCCCGGTACTCATCGGGCGAACCGTACGGACCAGGAGCCGTCAGCGATGATCTCGATGAGATAGGCCCCAGCCGGGATCCCGGTGGTGGTCTCACCCGTGAAGGGCCCGATCTCGTTGAACAGGTTCCCCGCACCCGAACCGTCGGCGGAGACGATGTCAACTATGAAGTTGGACTCGCCCTTGTGCGTGCCGGTGATGATCGGTGCGATCGACTCGTCGGCACGAACCCACACCACCGCCTGCCCCTTGCCGGTGATGGAGCCCGGAAGGCCCGTGGCGTCATCCGGTGGCGTTGGCTGGGTGACGGTGAGCGTCCAGGCGCCATCGGCGTCGACCGTGACCCGGTGGGTGCCGATGGACAGGCCCGTGATGAGCGTTGACCCCGTGAATGCGCCGATCTCGTTGAAGGTGATGTCGCTGCCCTCCCCCAGAACCTCGACGATGAAGTTGGAACTGCCGGTGTGGGTGCCCGCCACCACCACCGGAGTTGGTGACGCCACCTTCATCGACACCACCCGCATCCCGGAGCCGCGCAGACGTTGGGGGGCCGGGGCGGCGTCCGATTCCGCCGCGGACGCCTCGGTGGTCGGGACGTCCGTCGCGTCGGCGGCCGCAACCGTTTCGGTGACCGTCACCGCATCCGAGGTTGAGCCACTGCAACCCGCGCTCACCCCGGTCAGGGCGCCGGCCCCTACCAGCAGTGCCGCAGCCGCACCGCCGCGCAACCGTCGTCGTGTGCCATCGCCCCGTCGTCCCATCGCATCCTCCACCCGTCGTCCGACGTCACTGCCCTGGAGTCGTGTGTGAGCGCGCCGCGCCTTACCCGCGGGGACGACGGATCGGCCCCGGGCGTCCCCCTCCGGGGTGGCCCGCCCGACCCCTCATGGGTCCGGCGGTGCGGCGATGCACGGCGGCGAACACGCCGACGTGCATCGAACCCTGGGTCCTATCGGACCCCGGAGTCCTTCAGTGGCTCGGTGGTGGCGCTGGGAAGGATGATCCCGAGCCGGACCCAGTCGCCCCTCACGCCACCGGTCCGGAAGTCCGCAAGCCCGGCCGCACGGCACTCATCATCGGGGTAGACCATCACCATCGCTGACGGGCGCCGTTCGAGCCCGGCCGCCCGGTCGTCCGGAAGGCCGAGGACCACCTCGATGACCATCTCGACCGGCGCGGTGAGCGACGCGACGCACACGACCTCCCCCCCACGCCGCTCCACGCGGGCCGATCCCTTGGGCCCATCCTCGTCGTCCCACAGCGGCGCGAGCCCGGGATGGGCGGCGGCATCCACGCGACCATGCACGAGCGCCGGTGACTCGGGGCGCTGCATGAGGATGATGTCGGGCGCCACGAGCGCGATGCGCAGGGGGTCATCGCTCATGCGCAGCACTGTACCGGCCACCGGGCGTCTAGCGTTGCCCCATGGATCACCTGCCGTCTGGCCACCCCGATTGCGAGCGGGCGCTGGGACACCCGGTCGAGGTCGTTCTGCCGTCTGCCCCCGGCGGATCGGCTCTCGTCGCCGTCTCACGCACTGGGGCTCCGCCTCAGGTGCGCGCGGCGTGGGTCGCCCCGGAGCGGCAGGTGGTCGCGCGGATCGCATGCCCCCCCGGGGTCCCGAGCGCCGTCCGCCCCATCACGGCGACCCTGTGCACCGTCTCGGCCGACGGCGTGTCCGACCAGATCCTTCTGGGGCGGGTCGCGCCCGGCGTGGTCGAGGTCCGGGCCGTCGTGGCCGCCCCCGACGCGGTCCCGATCGCGGTGCACGGCAACGGACTCCTCGCCGGGCGGCTCCCGCGTGGCACCGTTCTGGTGGCACTCGACGCCCTCGTTCCCGGTGGCGAGTCCGTCGGGCGCCTCATCCGGCCGGGGGTCAACGACATCTCACTCGTCGCCGGTCGGCGGGAGGGCCGGATGGGGGCCAGTCACGGAATGGCCGCCGGGTTCGGGGCGGGCGATACCGTCGCCGGCATTGGTCTCGCGGAGCTCGAAGCCGGGTACCCGGCACGGCTTCCGTCCTGGCTGCCCGACGGCCTCGCCCTGACCACGGTGCGGGTGGAGCCCGACGTCGCGTATCCATTCGCCCCCCCATCCATCGCGGTCGACTGGACCCGCGCGGGTTCGCGATCCCGCGTGCTGCTGCGCCAGTGCCCCGGGCCGCTCGCGGTTCCCGAACTGCCCGACGCACGCGGCACTGAGGTGGACATCGCGGGGGTGCGGGGGGTGCTGCGCGCCCGTGGGATCGCGTTCCTGGTGTGGGAGCGCGCCGACCGGGCCTTCGGCGTGCAGGTGAGTGGCACGGCGGACCCCGCCGCCGATGCCGTGCGCATCGCGGCCTCGATCGCGGCGCCGCCGGCCGGGATGCCTTAGCCTGCCGACCATGGCCGATGCCTATGCGCACATCGCGTGCTGCCTGGACGCCTCGCCCGCCGGGGACGCCGCTCTGGCGGCGGCGATCCGGATGCGATCACTCGGCGCCGGAGGACTCACGCTCCTGCATGTGATGGAGCCGGGCGCCGAGGTCTACACGGGGTACGCGGGTGACACCCGGGGGGACGGCAGCCTCGATGCCCGATCGTGGATGCGCGAAATGGTCGCCCTGGCCCCCGGATCGGAGGGCGTGCTCCTCGAGGGGCACCCGCCCGCGGCGGTCGAGGAGTGGGCGCGTGGGGCCGGCGTGGATCTCCTGGTCGCGGTGCGTCACCGCGGGCGCCTGGAGCACCTGATGCTCGGAAGCTTTGCCCAGCACTTGGCGTACCACGCGCCATGCCCGGTCCTGCTCGTGCATCCCCCGGGTGCCAGCGGGTAGGAGCGGGGCCCCCGGCGGCGAAGTCCGTATCCGGCACCACTATCCGGAGGGACCATGCCTGTCCACGCACTTCCCGCCCCTGTGCGGGTCCACATGCTCAACCCGCTCACGTTCAACGACGCGCAGGACATCGCCGACCGTGTGAAGGGCGGCTCCTCGGTCTTCCTCGACATGCGTGCGACCGACCACGAACTCGAGGAGCGCCTGCGTGACTTCTGCGGTGGCCTCACCGCGGCGCTCGACGGCTCCGTCACCGATGTGGCCCAGGGGATTCTGCTCATCGCCCCTCGCGAGGTCAGCGTCTCGCGTGGCGAGGCGTCCCCGGGTAACAGCACCCACCGGCGCGATTCGTACTACGACGCGATGGACGCGGAGGTCACCCCGCTGTTCGGGAGCTTGTCGGCCTGACCCCGTGTGCCACCCGGCCCCGGCGGCGCGCCGCCGGGGCCGGGTGCACGCGTTCGGGGCGGGGCCGTGCCACGGGTCACGGTGCCGCGTTCCGGCCTGCCCCGCCCCCTACGCCGCCGGGGTGCCCGGGCGCCGACGCGCGACGTAGTCCTCCACCAGCAGCAGACTCGGGCCCGCATGGCGCACGACCTGCAGCAGCTCATGCATCGTGGCGACTTCCTCGACCTGCTCCGTCACGAACCACTGCAGGAAGGCCTCGGTGGCCAGATCCCGGTGCTCGCGCGCGAGGTGCACGAGCTCGCCAATCCATTGAGTGACCTGCTGCTCCTGCGCGAGCGCCGCGGCCACCAGCGACTCGACCGACGCGAACCCGGACGCAGGCGCATCGAGCGCCGGGAGGTGCATGGCCCGCCCGGTATCCACGAGGTACCGGAAGAACTTCATGCCGTGCATGTGCTCCTCGGCCGCCTGACGCGCGAAGAACCCGGCCAACTCGGGCAGTCCCTCATCCTCGAGCCACGCGGACATCGCGAGGTACTGGAAGTGCGCCGCGAACTCGCGGCCCATGTGGGTGCAGAGCGCACCCTGAACGGCGTCATCGGGCGTCATGCGGGTTCCTCCAGCCGTCGTTGGCGACGCATCGAGTCTATGCGCCTCACGAGGGGTCCTGCCCCTCGGCGCGGAGCCGCCGCGCGCGCTCGGACCGGGTCGCCCCGACGACGATGACGGTCACGGGCGCAGCCCAGAAGATGGCGTAGAGGAACCCCCGGCCGAGGGGCTGGTTGAGCAGGAGCACGTGCCCGGCCCAGAGCAGGAGCACCGCGGCCGCGAAGCACGCAGCCACCTGCACGCCTACATGCAGGTCCTCCCACCACGTGATGACTCCCGGGCGTCCGCTCACCGTCCCGAGGATACGCACCGGGGGTAGCGTGGCGGCATGGAACCGGAGCGCGCATGGGGACAGGCCACGGCCTGGATGGGAACGCTGGCGGACCTCGACGGCGCCGCCGCGGTCCTGGAATGGGATCGTGAGACCATCATGCCCCCCGGGGCCGCCGAGGCCCGCGCGTCGCAGCTGGCCACCCTCGCGGGCCTCCGGCATGCGCACCTCCTCGACCCGTCGGTGGGCGAGCCGCTCGACGCCCTGTGCGACGCAGAGGACCCGTGGCGGGCGGCGAGCGCCCGCATTGCCATCCGTGAGCGGCGACGGGCCGCCCGGGTCCCCGAGACCCTCGTGCGCGCCCTCACCGAAGCCCAATCGCGCGGGGTCGCGGTCTGGAGCGCCGCCCGGACCACGGGGGACGTCCCGGCCTGGCTCGGGGCCCTTACGCCGCTCATGGCCCTCACCCGGGACCACGGCCAGGCCCTGGCGGACGGAGGTGACGCGTACGACGCCCTCATCGACCTCTACGAACCCGGCACGACCCACGCGATGCTCGCACCCGTACTCGAATCACTCGCGCAGCGCGTCAGGCCCCTCGTGGACGCCCTGGCCGGGGCCGGGGGTCCCCCACTCCCCGCCGGTCCATGGGATGACGCCGCGCAGATGGACCTG
Organism: Actinomycetota bacterium; assembly: GCA_005792725.1. Taxonomy (GTDB): domain Bacteria; phylum Actinomycetota; class Thermoleophilia; order Miltoncostaeales; family Miltoncostaeaceae; genus SYFI01. The sequence goes on along the minus strand of SXQZ01000202.1, from coordinate 12,584 downwards.
GCGCGGTACGTGATCCGTGACATGGGCTTCGACGAGCAGTGCGGCCTTGTCGGACGTACTGCGCATCCGGTCACGATGGGCCTCGGCGCGGGCGACACCCGGCTCTCGACCCGGGTGGACCCGGCGGACCCGCTGTCGTGCATCATGGCCGCCCTGCACGAGGGGGGCCACGCCCTCTACGACCAGGGCGTGCCTGTGCCCCGGCGGCGCACGATGGCAGGCGACGCCCCGTCGCTGGGCGCCCACGAGAGCCAGTCCCGCTTCTGGGAGAACCATGTCGGCCGTTCGCCCGCTTTCTGGGACCGCCTGCACCCCGCGATGGCGCGTGCCTTCCCCGGCGTCGCGGCCGACCTGTCCGCCGATGACTACGTGAGGGCACTCAATCGCGTGGAGCGCCGCCCCACCCGGGTCGAGAGCGATGAGGTCACATACGACCTGCACATCGTGCTGCGGACGCGCCTCGAACGCGCGATGGTCCTCGGCGACCTCGACGTCGCAGACCTGCCGCAGGCGTTCGATGACGGCATGGATGAGTTGCTGGGCATCCGGCCGTCGGCGCCCGCTGAGGGGGCGATGCAGGATGTTCACTGGGCCGCCGGCATCGTCGGCTACTTCCCCACCTACACCCTGGGCAACCTGTACGCCGCCATGCTCGCCGACGCCCTCGAGGGCGCGGTCGGGCCGGTCGGGGCCGTGCTGGCCGAGGAGGGCCCCGCGCCCCTCCTCGGGTTCCTCCGCGAGCGCGTGCACCGGCACGGGCGGCTGATGGAGACGCCGGACCTGATGCGTCACGCCACGGGCCGTGACCTGACGCCCGATCCCTTCCTGGCGCACCTGGAGCGCACCTATTCCCCGACGGCCTCCGTGCCGTAGCCGACGAGCGCCATCACCTCATACCCCGCGAGCCGCTCGCGGCCGGGGAGGAACGTGAGCTCCACCACGAATGCAATGCCGGCGACCACCCCTCCCAGATCCTCCACCAGCGCGCACTTGGCCGCCGCCGTGCCCCCGGTCGCCAGGAGGTCGTCGTGCACGAGCACGCGCTGGCCCGGCCGGATCGCGTCGCGGTGGATCTCGAGGATGTCCGTGCCGTACTCCAGGTCGTACTCACGGCGCACGACCTCATATGGCAACTTGCCCGGCTTGCGTGCGCATACGAAGCCCACGTCGAGCGCACGGGCGATGGCGCCGCCCAGGATGAAGCCCCGAGCCTCGGCGCCGAGCACCACATCCACCCCGCGCGGGCGGGACCACCCGGCGATGCCATCCACGCACGCCGCGAGCCCCCGGGGGTCCTCAAAGAGCGGCATGAGGTCGTAGAACAGGATGCCCGGGCGGGGGTGGTGCGGGATGCGGCGGATCGCCGCGTTGATGTCGTAGGTCACGTGTCGGTCGCGGGGGGCCCGGGAAGTGACGGCACGACCCGGCGCAGTTCCTGTACGAGGATGAGGTGGCGGACGTGGGAGGCCAGGGCCGCAAGCGACTCCAGCGAGTCCACCGCGTCGCGTCGCCGGTCGGGGTTGGTCGATCGCAGTCCGGTGGAGAGCACCTGCTCGAGCAGGCCGGCCTCACGCTCGGCGGACATGCGCAATGTGCGCAGATGGCGCGGCTCGAGGCCGTACGCGTGCAACTCGACCGCGGCCTTGACCATCTCGAGGTCGTTGTCCGTGAGGTCGTCGGTGCCACTGATGAGGCCGTACTGGGCGAGGCTGCGCACCAGCGCGGGGTCCGCACCCGACGCGGAGATGACCTCAGCGGTCCCGTGCCGGCGTGAGGTCCCGGGCGTCCCGATCCTCTCACGGCGGATGCGTCGGGACTCCTTCGGCGCCGCGACCGCGCCCGTGCGCATCGAGTCGAGTTCCTCGCGGATCACCTTGAGGGGGAGGAACTCATCGCGCTGGAGGCGCAGGATCGTGCGCAGGCGCTCGATGTCCATGGGGCCGTACAAGCGGTACCCGCCGGTCGTGCGGCGGGGGTTGACGAGCTCGCGGTCCTCCAGGTAGCGGACCTTCGAGATGGACAGGTCCGGGAACTCCGGCCGCAGCGCGTCGCACACCGCACCGATGGTCATGCCCGCGACGTGGCCCGCACCCTCCGGGCCCCGCCGCTCGGTCTGGACGCCCGCATCCCTCACGCGATGAAGACCAGCCGGAACTTGCCCACCTGCACCTCGTCGCCGTCGGCCAGGACCTCGGGGGTATCGAGCAGGCGCCGGTTGACGTAGGTGCCATTCGTGCTCGCAGCGTCGTGCAGCACGATCCCGGCGGCGCCGACACGCACCTCGGCGTGTGCGCGGGACACGGTGATGTCGTCGAGAAAGATGTCGCACGCCGGGGAGCGGCCGATCGTGGTCACCGGCTGGGTCAGCGGGAAGAACTCGCCGGTACGCCCGGTGGCCATGCGGACGGCGAGGGCGGGACCGAGACGGGGCATGGCACTGGGCGGCGTGGCGCCCGCGTCCACCGGTGCCTCGAGCGGCCCCGTGGCCTGCAGCGCGTGCGCGGCGTCGGGCATCCCGGCCCCGCAGTCGCCGCAGAACCGATCGCCCTCCGGGCGCTCGGCCCCGCATGACGCGCAGGTCACCACTGGCTCCTCCGATATGGCGCGATGCTGGACACGGGGCTCCCGTTCGAGGGCGGCCCACTGTAGTCCTGCCAGCGCAAACCCTCAAGTCGTGGTTGAGGCCGCCTCCGCGCGCCGCCCGGCGCGCATCTGCTCCACCGCGATGGCCGCATAGTGAACGAACGTCAGGACCGAGAGGCCGACCGCACACCAGAACACGACGTCCATCCAGGGAGCCGAGATCGCGAGGCCGACCGCCACGCTGCCCATGTTGAAACCGGACGACACCTTGCCGGCGAAGTCAACCTCCAGGCGGACCCCCCGGCGCGACAACCAGATGACACCGGCGATGGCGGCGATGTCGCGCACGAGGACAATCGTCGGTGCCGGCCAGGGGAAGCGGTCCATGACGAGGAGACCGACGAGTCCCACCACCATCAGCAGGCGATCGGCAAGGGGGTCGAGCACCCGCCCGAGCGCGGTGCGGGCGTCAAGCAGCGTCGCGAGCCGCCCGTCAACGAAATCGGTGAACGCGACCGCCCCGAACACGATACCCAGGGGCCACGAGGGCCCGTCGGCGACGATGCAGAGCCACAGGAGGACCGGGAGGACGGCGAGCCGCGCAATGGTGATCGCGTTCGGCAGCCACCTCAGGCGGCGCTTTATGCCGCCGCTCACCGGCACTCCGGAAAATCGGGGCGAGAGGATTTGAACCTCCGACCGCCCGGCCCCCAGCCGGGTGCGCTACCCGACTGCGCCACGCCCCGAAGCGCCGCGGAGATTAGCACGGGGGTCAGCCCGGCCTCAGTGGGACGCCATGCCCAGCCAGAGGCCCCGGATCGCCTCGGCCGCGCCATCCAGTGGGATCTCCGACGTCTCGCGCGTGCGGCGCATCCGGACCTCGAGGGGGCCATCCGGCAGCGTCCGCTTCCCCACGGTCACGCGCAACGGGCATCCGAGCAGGTCCGCCTCCACGAACTTCTCGCCGGGCCGGAGGGCCGGGCGGTCATCCAGGACGACCTCCAGACCCAGGTCCGAAAGGTCGGTCATGAGGGCGTCGGCATAGCGCCCCTGGTCGCTGTCGGCATCCCCGATCAGCACGATGTGCACATCGAAGGGGGCGATACCGGGGGGCCAGACGATGCCGTCCTCGTCGTGCCCCTGCTCGATCGCGGCCATCGCGACCCGGGCCGGCCCGATGCCATACGAACCCATGATGATCGGGTGCTCCTGCCCGTGCTCATCGAGGTAGCGGGCGCCCAGGGGCTCGGAGTACTTCGTCCCGAGCTTGAAGATGTTGCCGATCTCGATGACGGGGACGAGTTCGATGGGCCCGCTCCCGTCAACCGCCTCCTCCCCCGCGAGGACCGTCCGGATGTCGGCGGTCTCGGCGACGAAGTCGCGGCCCAGCACCACCCCCCGCAGGTGCACCCCATCCCGGTTGGCCCCGGTCACGTAGTGCCCCGTCGCGAGTGAGGAGTCGGCAATGATGCGGATGGCGGAGCCATCCACCCCGACCGGCCCGAGCGATCCGGGGTCGGCCCCGAACCACTCCCGGACCTCCCCGGGGTGGGCGGCGCGGTGCGCTCCGATGAGGTACGCGATCTTCTTCTCGTGGACCTGATGCTCGCCCCGCACGATGGCCAGCACGGGGCCGGCGTCGGCCACCAGGACCACGCTCTTCGCGAGCCGGGCGGGGGGCAGCCCCGTGAACGCCCCGAGCTCCACGATGGTCCCGATCCCGGGGGTGGCGAACTCCTCCGGGGCCGTCGGCGCATCCCCGAACTCCGGGTCCACGGCCACAGACACCGCGAGTTCGACGTTGGCGGCGTACGTGCCGGCCGCGCTGCGGGCGATCATGTCCTCGCCGGCGGTGCTCGGGGCCATGTACTCGTGGGCCCCGCTTCCGCCCATCATCCCCACATCGCTCTCCACCCGGTACCAGGCGAGGCCCGCCCGGTCGAAGATGCGCGCATAGGCCTCCGCATGCGCCTCGTACGAGCGCTCCAGCGCGGGCTCGTCAACGTCGAAGGAGTACGAGTCCTTCATCGTGAACTCGCGCACCCGCAGCATCCCGCTCTTCGGCCGGGGCTCGTCGCGCAACTTGGTCTGGATCTGGTACCAGGACTGGGGCAGGTCGCGGTATGAGCGCAGCTCGCGGGCGGCGTGCCAGGTGATGATCTCCTCGTGCGTCATGGCGAGGACCATCCGGCGGCCGCCGCGGTCCTCCAGCCGGAACTGTTCGGCTAGGCCGTAGCGCCCCGTGGTCTCCCAGATCTCGGCCGGGTGCATCACCGGCATCAGCAGCTCCTGCGCGCCGATGCGGTCCATCTCCTCGCGGATGATCGCCTCCACCCGCTGGATCACCCGAAGGCCGATGGGCGTTACCGTGTAGAGCCCCGCGGCCAGTTGGCGCACGAGCCCGGCACGCACGGACAGCCGGTGGCTCACGGCCTCGGCGTCGGCCGGGTCGTCGCGCACGGTCGGCCAGAAGCGCCCCGCGAGCCGCCATGACCCGCGGTACGGCGCGGCGGGCATCCCCCACCCCCCGTCGCCGCTCACGCGGTCGTCCCCGCGGGCGCGTACCGCGACTCGACGTAATCCTCGACCATCTGCATGAAGTCCTCCGCCAGGGTCGGACCCGCGAGGGTCACGACCTTCTCCCCGTCCACGTAGACGGGGGCCCGTGGCTCCTCCCCCGTGCCGGGCAGGCTGATGCCGATGTCGGCCGCGCGGCTCTCGCCCGGGCCGTTCACGATGCACCCCATCACCGCGACATGCAGTCCGACCACCCCCGGACGCTCAACGCGCCACACCGCCATCCGGGCGTCGAGGCGGGCCTGGATGGCCTGGGCCAGATCCTGGAACACGCTCGAGGTGGTGCGTCCGCACCCGGGGCACGCGGTCACGTCGGGGCGGAACGACCGCAGCCCCAGGCTCTGCAGGATGTCGAGGCACGCGTGGACCTCGAGGGTGCGGTCGCCACCGGGCTCAGGCGTGAGGCTCGCCCGGATCGTGTCGCCGATGCCCTGTTCCAGCAGCACGGACAGAGCCGCGGTGGTGGCGATGACGCCCTTGGCCCCCATGCCCGCCTCCGTGAGCCCCAGGTGCAGCGGATAGTCGCACCGCTCGGCCAGGCTGCGGTACACGGCCACCATGTCGGGGAGGCGGCTGACCTTGCACGAGACCACGATCTGGTCGTGCGGCAGCCCGATCTCCTCGGCGGCCTCGGCCGACGAGAGCGCGCTTCGCACCATGGCCTCGCGCAGCACCGCCGCCCCGGAGGCCGGCTGGGGGAGCGCCGCGTTCGCCTCCATCAGCGTGTCCATGAGATCAGGGTCCAGCGATCCCGCATTCACCCCGATGCGGACCGGCGTGGCGTGGTCGATCGCGGCCTCGATCATGGTCGCGAAGTTACGGTCGTGGCGGGCCCCGCGGCCCACGTTGCCGGGGTTGATCCGGAACTTCGCAAGGGCATCCGCGGTCTCCGGGAACTCGCGCAGAAGGGTGTGACCGTTGTAGTGGAAGTCGCCGACGATGGGCACTGCCACCCCATGCACGTCGCGCAGACGTGCGACGATCTCGGGCACCCGTGCGGCGGCGTCACGGTTGTTCACGGTGATCCGCACGATCTCGGACCCTGCGGCGGCGAGATCCGCGACCTGCGCCGCGGTGGCCACGGCGTCGCGGGTGTCGGTATTGGTCATCGACTGCACGACCACCGGCTCGCCGCCACCGATCGGGACGCCGCCCACGAGACAGCGCGCGGTCATTCGTCGGGGCGTGTCCACGGGCCGGGAGTGTAGCGGCCCGGGTGTGGCCTACCGGATCTGGAAGCCACCGCCGGCGAGGCGGCCGATGTCATTCTGCAGCGCGAATACGAAGACGACGAGGATCACGGCCCACCCGACCATCGCCGAGCGCTCATAGACGCGGGTGCTGATGGGCGAACCCTTGATCCGCTCCAGAACCGCGAACAGGATGTGGCCCCCGTCGAGCGGGAAGATCGGAAGGAGGTTGAAGATCGCCAGGACGAGACTGATGATCCCGATGAAGCGGATGATCTCCGTCAGCCCGTCGCCTGCCACCTCGTTGTACACCGCGCCGATCGCCACGACCGACCCCACCTCATCCCGGGCCTCCGCGCTGGTGAAGAGCCTCCCGATGCCGTTCACGTTCTCCTCGATGAGGAACCACGTATACCGGCCGGCGGTCGTGATGCCCCCGGCGAGCCCCTCGGACACCCGCTCACCGGGATCCATGCGGAACTGCAGGCCCAGACGCCCCACCACCTGCCCGTCGGGCGCCGTGGCGCGAGCGGGCGTCACCCGGCGCGTTTCCACCTGTCCTGCGTGCGCGTACCGCACCACGACCGGGGTACCGGGGTGGGCCTGCAACTCCGCCCGGCCCCGGGCGAGGCCGTCATCCCCGCGCAGGGCGATCCCGTTCACCGTGAGCAGCCGATCGCCGGCCACGAGCCCGATCGCCGCCGCGGGACTGCCCGGGGTCACCTGGTCCACGGTGTTCGTGGGCTGGAAGGAGGGGGTTCCGATCCAGAAGTAGAGCGCGAAGCACAGGAACGCCACGACCAGGTTGACGAAGGGCCCGGCGAAGATCGTGGCCACCTTCTTCCACGTCGTCGCCGCGTAGTAGGCGCGCGGTACCACCTCCTCCGGCAGGTCCTCATCCCGGGTCATCCCGGTGATCTTCACGTAGCCCCCAAGGGGGAGCCATCCGATGCCGTACTCGGTCTCGCCCCGCCGGAACCTCACGATGGGCCGCCCGAAGAAGATCGAGAACCGCTCCACGCGCATCCCGCACCACTTCGCAACGACCATGTGGCCCGCCTCGTGCACGACGATCAGGAACATCAGGATGAGGATGAACACGACGATGTTCCCGCCGGCGCTCACACCGCCCCCACCCGCCGCCGGGCCACCGCCCGTGCCGTGCCGTCGGCCGCCAGCACCGCCTCCAGCGAATCCGCGGGGCCCGCCGCCACGTGCTCGAGCGCGTGAGCGACGGTGCGGGGGATATCCATGAATCCCATCCGCCCGGCGAGGAAGGCGCCGACGGCGACCTCATTCGCGGCATTGAGGATCGCCGGAGCGGTGCCGCCCGCGCGACCGGCCTGCCGCGCCAGTCGCAGGCAGGGGAAGGCATCCTCATCCGGGTCCTCAAAGGTCAGGGCCATTCCCGTCAGTGGCATCACGAGACGCGCGGGCGGGGGTTCGGGCCACCGCAGCGCAAAGCCGATCGGCACGCGCATGTCCGGCGGGCCCATGTGCGCGAGGATGCTCCCGTCATCCAGACGGACCATCGCGTGGACGGTCGACTGCGGATGCACCACCACCTCGATCCCGTCGTACGGGAGGCCGAACAAGTGGTGGGCCTCGATCACCTCGAGCCCCGTGGTCATCATGGTCGCCGAGTCGATGGTGATCTTGGCGCCCATCTCCCAGGTGGGGTGGGCAAGGGCGTCGGCGGCGGTGACGCCCTCGAGCGCGTCCGCGGCACGGCCGCGGAAGGGTCCGCCGGAGGCCGTGAGCACGCACCGGGCCACGCGTGTGCGGTCCACACCGGAGAGCAACTGGAACAGCGCCGAGTGCTCGCTGTCCACCGGCACGAGCCCCGCTCCGCTGCGCCGCTGGGCGTGCGCGACCAGATCCCCGCCGGCCACCAGCGACTCCTTGTTGGCGAGCGCGACCGGGATTCCCCGGTCAAGGGCGGCCAGTGTGGGCGGCAGGCCCGCAGCGCCCACGAGGGCGTTGAGCACGATGTCGGGAGCCGCGGCGTCTATCAGCGCCGCAAGGTCCGGGCCGTACGGCACCGTGCCGCCGCCAGCCGCCACCGACGTGAACCGGACGCCCCGGACCTCCGCCTGAAGCGCCATCTCGCCCGCCCGGGTCCCGCACGCGAGGCCCACGCACTCCATGTCCCCGGCCTCGTCGATGACGTCCAGGGCCTGGACCCCGATCGAGCCCGTGGACCCGAGGATGAGGACGCGCTTCACGCCGCCGAAGGTATCACCGGGACCGGCCGGTGCCGCTGCGTCGCGGGCCGGGCGCACGTCGTCCGAAATCCCGGGTCGCGCGTTCGCCCACCACCCGATCCCCGACGGGCCCAGTGGTGGTCCGGTCCGGGCGATGAGGGGGTCCGGTCCGACGGGCAGCCGCTGGGTTCTCCAGCTCGCCGACCCTCCGTAGCCGGGGCCCTCCCCGGATCTGGCACCCGGATTCATCGCGGCCCCGCCGATGGGCTCGAGGGCCGCCCGGCCCCGGAGTGCCGGCCGGGATGGGCCGGCGCCTCAGGCCCAGAGGCAGGAGCTCTGCAGGCGGACCCCGCCCTTGGAGAACCGAACCCCCCATCGCAGTGTGTGGCGCCCTACGCGCCCCCGGGGGAAGGCCACCGCGGCGAGCGGACGACGGGCGGTACGGACGGGGAGGCGGTCCCACCCGAACGCCGTCTCGGTGACCCGCGGAGCCCCGTCGGACACCTTCTGGGTGGAGAGTGCCACCCGCACGCGCTTCCCCGATGACACCACATAGGGCAGCACCTGCCGCCCTCTCACGGAGATGATCTTGCCGCGGGAGAACTGGATCACGATCGCCTGGGCGGTGATGCGGACGCGCTTTCCGAGGCGGGTGAGGACGGTCACGCGAACCCGGTAGAAACCGGGACAGGTGAACCGACGGGTAATACGTCCGCGCCCGGCCACAACACGCGTGCCGTCGCCGAAATCCCAGCGGTAGACGTAGATCGTTCCCGTCGGGTCGAGGGCGCTTGTGGCGAGGAAGACCACACCCGCACCCGGATAGAGATCGCTCCCCCCTGTCGCATTCGCCGGCCGGATCTCCGGACGGGCCGGCACGGACCCCGGTGCAGAACCACCGGAGGACCCCGGGGTGGTGGGTCCCGGTGGCGCGGGTGCAGCCGGTTGGCACCCGCGGTTGTCGGATTGACCGACTTCATACGCGGCCAGCCTCGCGCTGGACCCCAGCGAGGATTGGTAGATCCAGAGCGCCTTTTTCCCCGGGAACGTGCAGGTATCGAGCGTGCCATCCTCTGGCTCGGACAGCCCGGTGGTGGCGAACGCGACACCGAGGGAGACGCCGTTCCGCGAGTACAGGTGCACCGTCGCGTTGTGGTGGTCCACCAGCCAGAGACCATCCGTGTCCGCGACGATTCCGGAGTTCCCGAACGGGGCGGTGAACTCATGTCCCAGGTCCACCCCGGCTTTCGATGCGTGCACGACCCGTGTGCCGCCGGGCCAGTTGATCCCGTCCCCGCTCATCCACAAGGTGCCGTCGACGGGATCCACACTGAGGCCATCGATGCCGTCCAACTGGGCCCCGAACACCTCCTTCGCATTGAAGACCCGGGTCACCGCGCCCGAGGCCGGGTTGATCCGATCAATCCACCCGTGGCTCCCGGAGTACTCGCTGCCCCACATGATTGACTCGGTGTTGTCCCACGCGAGTGCACCGAAGCTGTAGACGCTGATGGGCAACGTCGTGGTGAGGGACCCCTGGAACGTGTTCGTCGCGACGTCGGTCTGGAAGATCGCCTGCCCGGAGCCCGCGGTCGAATACCACGCCGTACGGCTGGCGGTGGGAATCTCGAGACCGCGGCCATTCCCGGCCGTCCCCGGTGTGGCCGGAGTGATGATGGACAGGCGATCGCCCACTGCACCGAGAGCGCTACTGGCCGCGCCTCCCACGACCAGGCCAACGAGGACGAGGACACGCATGAACGCGGATAAGGACATCACCACTGCCCCCACAGGGAATTCCGACGCGGATCCGGCAGGAGGGACCCTAGCGTACGGGCATTGCGGAATGCCGATTCACGCGACGTCCGTTCCCGGGGAACACGTCCGGGGTCAGCGCCGCTGCGCGGACGGATGGCTCCGTGACTCCGCGGGGGAGGGTGCCCCATCGCGTGCGGCGTCGAGGTCGCGACACGGGGCAGGCCGGTCAGGGGATCACCGCGAGGATCACCGCGACGGCCCGGGCCGCGCGGGAACCGGCGTCAGGCCAGGAGATCCTGCGCGGTCTGGCAGAACGCCGCGACGAGGGCGGCGGCGGCCTCGAGATCGCCCGGATCACAGGTCTCCACGACCTGATGCACATAGCGCGTGGGGATGGACACGCACCCGGCCGGAGCGCCGTCGCCGGCCAGTTGCAGTTCGCGGGTGTCCGTTCCCCCCCGGCTCATGATCTCGATCTGGGTGGGGATTCCCCGCTCCTGCGCGATGCGCGTGAGGTGCGACACGACGGCCCGCGGCACGATGACCCCGGAGTCGTAGGCCTTGATGGCGGCGCCGTCCCCGATGCGCGTGACCTGCTCGTGCGGCTTGGCCCCCGGCCCGTCGTTGGCGAGGGTGATGTCGATGGCCAGGCCGATGTCGGGTCGCAGGCGCTGCGCGGCGACCCGTGCGCCCCGCAGGCCGACCTCCTCCTGGGTCGTGGCAACCGCGACGATCTCGCACTGGTGCTCCGCGAGGCGCCGTAGCGCGCGGATCATCACGTACAGGCCCGCGCGGTTGTCGAGGCTCTTGCATGTGATCAGGTCACCAAGGCGCGCGAGGCTGCGCTCCCGGGTGACGGGATCGCCCTTGCACACGATCTCGCGCACGCGCTCCGCGGGCAGCCCCACGTCGATGTACTGATCATCGGGCTTGGGCAGCGCCTTGCGCTCCTCGGGGGTCATGATGTGGATCGGCTTCGCGCCCATCACGCCGAGCAGGTCCTCGGATCCGTGGACGACCACCCGCTGGGCCACGAGCGTCTTCGGGTCGAAACCCCCGAGCGGCACCACGCGGATGAACCCGTCGTCGTCGATATGGGTGACCATGAACCCCAGCTCATCCATATGGGCGGCCAGCATCACGCGGGGCCCGCCGCCGCCATGCCGCACGGCGGCCACGTTTCCCATTGCGTCCACGGTGATCTCGTCCACGTGCGGTCGCAGTTCGCCGACCACCACCTCCCGGATGCGTTCCTCGCGACCGGGCGCCCCCGGCGCCTCGCAGAGGCGCGTGAGCAGATCGAGGTCCACGGCGTCCGTCGTCATCACAGCACCATCCAGGTCGTGAGGAAGTAGCCGGCGAGTGACGCGAACAGCAGGGAGTCGAATCGGTCGAGCACGCCCCCGTGGCCACCAAGGATCGTCCCGGAATCCTTGACCCCGGCGTCACGCTTGATCATCGACTCGAACAGATCGCCCACGTACGCCGCAAGGCAGATGGCGAGGCCGATCACGATGGATTGCCACCACGAGAGCCAGTCCATGTAGAGGCCCGCAAACCAGACCGCCGCGGTGCCGCCAATCAGGCCCCCGGCGAAGCCCTCCCAGGTCTTGTTCGGTGAGGTCCGCGGGGCGATCTTCCGCCGGCCCCACAGCCGCCCGGCGAAGTATGAGGCCGTGTCGAACACCCAGACGCCAACGAGGAGGTTCACGATGGCCCCCGCGCCGTCGGGGAGGTCCCGCGTGAGCACCAGGACGCCGGCCGGCAGGGCCACGTACAGCGCGCCCATCAGGGTCAGTGCCACGCGCGAGGTGATGACGTCCCGCTGCCCCATGGTGAGGGCCGCGAGCGCCGACATGACAAGGCCCGCTCCCAATGCGAGGAGCAGCGCCCGCTCCGGGGGCGACGCCGCCCACGCGAGTACCACGGCGAGGATGGCGGTGACGTACCCCGCCCACTGCAGGTGGCGCGGGACCGCGGCGAGGGCGAAGAACTCGTGGAGGGCACCGAGGGCCACGAGCAACGCGAACGCGGCGAAGACGGGACCGCCGAAGTACACGGCGGCCAGGATCACGGCGACCCCGGGGATCGCGACGAGGATGCGGCCCATCACCGGGTGCCGAACCTCCGGCTGCGCGAGGCGTACTCCCGGACGGCGGCCTGGAGATCCTCCGGGCCGAAGTCCGGCCACAGGCGATCCGAGAACACCATCTCGGCGTACGCCGACTGCCACAGGAGGAAGTTTGACAAGCGCTGCTCCCCGCTGGTGCGG
>SXQZ01000201.1 GCA_005792725.1 Actinomycetota bacterium | reverse complement strand
GGCCCCGGCTACGCGGGCCTGTGGCCGGCGTAGGTCTGGTAGAGGATGGCGTCGTCCTGCACGACGAAGGTATTCGTGCCGGCGCTCACCCATGGCTCTGCCTTCCAGACCATCACCGCGAGCGGCCCGTGGGTCGCCAGCTGAACAACCTCGAAGGCATCGTTGAACCCGTCCGGCATGGCGGCGAGCAGGTCCTCGAAGAAGGGCTCGAGCGCGTCGCCCCCCACGACCGTACCGTCGGACGTGAGGATGATGGATTCGCCGGTGTAGTCGCTCATCAGCTCGGACACCCCGACCGCGTAGGCCTGGATGTGGTGCTGGATGGTTCCCTCGGTGCTCATGCTCGGCCTCCTGACAATGGCGGGACCGTGTGTATTCGGACCGCGATGATACGGACGGAAGTGAGAGGGCCGCCCGCCGGGGAGGGACTCCACCGCTGCAAGGCGCGTCTCACCGTGCGGGACGAGCATCCCGCCCCCCTGAGCACGCTCAGGCGAACGAAGATCGTGGCGACACTCGGGCCGTCCACCGACCACCCGCCCACGCTGGTGGCGATGATCCGCGCCGGCGGCGATGGCGTGCGCGTCAACTGCTCGCATGGCTCGATCAGGGCGGCGCCATCTGCGGCTCCTGCGGCTGGACCATGGTCCGCTCGGGCTCCTCTGATGAGGGAGCACCACGGGCTGCAGTTGATGTACGCGGCGCTTGATGCGGCCGCCGGGGCGGCACCGGTCGAGTAGGCGGGCGTCTTGAGGGAGTGGAGTGGGTGGGGCCGTGGAAGAATGGATCGTACTGACCCGCTGTGCGGCGAGCGTGTGGCCGAGGTCGCCCTGAGGCCACCGCTCACACCGCGCTACCCGCGGTGAGTCAAATCATCTGACGGGGTGTACGTCCGCGTCGGCTCCCCCGGTGGCGTGCAGCGGAGGCCCCTTCTTCGTCTTCGTCGCCTGAACGATGCCGCGCTCTGCGAGGTGTCCGCGGTGGGCGTGCAGCGGAGGCCCCTTCTTCGTCTTCGTCGCCTGAACGATGCCGCGCTCTGCGAGGTGTCCGCGGTGGGCGGTGCCGCGGAGGCCCCTTCTTCGTCTTCGTCGCCTGGTTCTCGAGGACCGATACGGGTGCGTCCTTCGAGCGGTCGCGGCGGGAGAGGTCGCCCGGTCGGGGGATGGTACCGATATGGTACCATACGGCCATGGCCATCAACCTCCGCCTGTCACAAGATGAAGAGGCCGTGCTCGTCGCCCTCGCGCGTCGCTCAGGCCGCTCGAAGAATGACGTCATCCGCATCGCGCTGATCGAGAAGGCTGCGCGCGAGGAGCATCGCGACCGCGTGGAGGCATCCCTCGAATGGGCCCTCGATCGCTATGGCGACGTGGTGAGGCGGCTCGGCGAGGCATGACGCGTTCGATCCTGCTGGGCACCGAGGACCTCCTCCGCATGGCCGAGCACCTAGGGCTCGCGGTAAGGGATGTCGGGCTGCTGGCCGCCGCCGCCGCACGTCCAACAGCGTCCGCCTTCGGCGGGGATGCGTATCCGGGGCTCGCGGAGAAGGCCGCGGCGCTGATGGAGTCACTCGTTCGATCGCACCCCTTGGTGGACGGCAACAAGCGCCTCGGATGGCTCGCGCTGGTCATCACGCTCGATCTGAATGGCGTGCGGCTCGATGTCCCTGATGGTGAGGCCGTTGCGCTTACCATCGGGATCGCCGCAGGCACGGCAGGTCTTCCGGAGATCGTCGCCGCCCTTGGCCGGTGGCATCCCTCGCCGGCCTGAGCCCTGCCCCCGTGCTGGCCGACCGGGGTGGGCACCACGGTGGCAGGGCCCTGCAACGCGCGTCTCACCGTGCGGGACTAGCATCCCGCCCCCCATGAGCACGCTCAGGCGCACGAAGATCGTGGCGACCCTCGGGCCGTCCACCGACCACCAGCCCACGCTGGTGGCGATGATCCGCGCCGGCGTCGACGGCGTGCGCATCAACTGCTCGCACGGATCGCGCGACGATTTCATCCGCAGGGCGTGGCAGGCGCGGGATGCGGCGGCCACCGCCGGGCGGCACGTCGCAATCGTGTACGACCTCCAGGGGCCGAAGATCCGCCTGCATGAGGCATCCGGCCGCGCCGACCTCGGTGAGGGCGATCAGGTGCGCATCGTCGGGGAGCCGGGGGCGAAGGGGGCCAAGGACACGCTGGTCGTGGACTGGCCCGGCGTCGTGGACGCCGCGGAGCCGGGCACCTCGGAGCTGGTGATCGGCGACGGCGCCCCGCGCATCGCCATCGCCGAGCGCACCAAGGGCGCGCTCGTGGGCACCTGCGTCATCCCGGGCACGGCGCTTCCGCGCAAGGGGGCGTTCCTCACCCATGCCCAGGTGACCCAGATGGCCCTGACCGACAAGGACCGTACCGACGTCAGGACCGCCCTCGATGCCGGTGTGGACTTCATCGCCCTGTCGTTCGTGAACGCCGCCGAGGACATCCGCGAGCTGCGCGGCGAGATCCTGGGGTCGTCGGTGCGCATCATCGCGAAGATCGAGACGCTCTCGGCCATTGATCACCTCGAGGAGATCATCGACGCCGCCGACGCCGTCATGGTGGCCCGCGGCGACCTCGGGGTCGAGGCCGGCGTGTCACGCGTGCCGCTCCTGCAGAAGCGGATCATCCAGGCGGCCAACGAGCGCGGGAAGATGGTCATCACGGCCACCCAGATGCTCGAGTCCATGATTGACGCACCCGAGCCCACACGGGCCGAGGCCTCGGACGTGGCAAATGCCGTCATCGACGGGACGTCATGCGTGATGCTCTCGGGCGAGACCGCGGTTGGCCGGTACCCGATCGAGGCGATCGGGCAGATGGCGTCCATCGCGCTGGCCGCGCAGGACGGCGTCACGCCACTGCGGGCGGAGGGGGGGACGCCGGACGAGGGCCGCACCACCGCCGAGTCCGTGATGGGTGCGGCCGTGCTTCTGGCGCGCGAGATCAAGGCCGACGCGCTGGTCATCCCCACCGAGACCGGCGGGTCCGCCCGGGCGGCCGCCCGGTTCCGGCCGCGCCGACCCATCCTCGCCCTATGCAGCGACGCCGACGTCGCGCGCCAGCTGGCGCTCGAGTGGGGCGTCATCCCGGAGCCGCTGCACCAGCGGCCCGCGGAGCCCATTGACGCCCTGGTCGAGCGCTGCCTGCTCCGGGCGCAACGCCGGCTGGGCCTTCCCGACGGCGCCCGCGTGGTCCTGACCAGCGGCCCCCAGGTGGCCACGCCGGGTGCGACGAGCCTGATCGCCGTCCACCGCCTGGGCGCCACCGGCTGACACCGGGGTTCCTCCGGGGCGGGGGTCAGCCCGTGGCGGTCAGGTTCAGCACGATCACGCCGCCGATGATCATCGCGATCCCGAAGATGCGGGCGAAGGTCGCCGGGTCGTCGAACACCCAGATGCCCAGCGCGGCCGTGCCCGCCGCACCGATTCCGGTCCACACGGCATACGCCGTGCCGATCGGGAGGTAGCGCAGCGCCCACGACAGCATCGCGAAGCTCGCGATGGCGCAGAGGCAGAACCCGATCGTCGGCCAGAGGCGCGTGAAGGTGTCGGAGAGCTTCAGCAGGACCGCGAAGGCGATCTCGAAGAAGCCGGCGATGATGACGAGCAGCCATGGCATGCGGGGGGATGTACCAGTACGGGGGATCCGGCGCCCCGGGCCGGGCATGACACGGACCCCCCGGGCGGTCGTGGCGGAGTGGGGGATCACGCGCCCCGGAGGGCGGGAGTACCGTGGGGGCGTGGCGTTCGATCTGAAGCGGCTGGTGGCCGAACGAGCCGGGGAGAACTACGCACTCCACGAGCGGTACGTCAACCCCACCCTCGTGGATGTCTTCCGGACGATCGGATTCGACCGCGTGTATGCGCGCGGCGAGGGCGCCTATCTGTGGGATGACCGGGGCGAGCAGTACCTCGACATGCTCGGTGGGTTCGGCGTGGCGGCGATCGGGCGCAACCACCCCGTGGTGGCCGGCGCCATCCGGGATGCGCTCGACCTGGACCTACCCAACATGGTGCAGATGGACTGCGCACTGCTCTCGGGACTGCTGGCCGAGGCACTCGTCCAGCGCACCCCCGACCATCTCGATGCCGTGTACTTCTGCAACTCCGGCACCGAGGCCGTGGAGGCCTCGCTCAAGTTCGCCCGCGCCGCCACCGGCCGCGACCGCTTCGTGCACTTCCGCGGCGGGTGGCACGGGCTCACCCTGGGCTCGCTGTCGGTGATGGGCGGGGAGGAGTTCCGCGAGGGCTTCGGCCACCTGCTGCCGGGCGACGAGGTGGCGGTGGGCGACCTCGACCACCTCGGCCGCATCCTCGCGCGGGAGGACACGGCCGCGGTCATCGTGGAATGCATCCCCGGCCACAGCGTGCGGCTGCCGCCCGACGGGTTCCTCCCGGATGTCCAGCGGCTGTGCCGCGATCACGGCACCCTGCTCATCTGCGACGAGGTGGCCACGGGCTACGGGCGCACGGGCACGATGTTCGGGTTCCAGCACTTCGGCCTCGAGCCCGACCTCATCGCCACGAGCAAGGCGCTCTCGGGGGGCTACGTGCCCGTGGCGGCGATGATCTGCCGCCGTGAGATCTACTCGGCGGTGTTCAGCCGCATGGACCGATGCTGGGTGCACTCGTCCAGCTTCGGGCGCAACGCCCTGGCCATGGCCGCGGGCCTCGCCACCCTCAGCGTCCTCGACGACGCCGACATGCTCCGGCGCAGCGCCGATCAGGGACGCAGGCTGGTGGACGCCATCAACGCCCTGCGCGACCGGCACGAGGTGCTCAAGGAGGCACGGGGTCGGGGGTGCCTGGTGGCCATCGAACTGCAGCGGCCAACGGGCACGGCCCGCCGGGCGGCCTGGGACGCCGTGCACGCGATCCACGAGAGCCTGTTCCCGCAACTCGTGGTGATGCCGCTGCTCTCGCGCCATCGCATCCTCACGCAGGTCACCGGCACCCACGACCCGGTCATCCGGCTGATGCCGCCGTATGTCATCTCCGATGAGGACATCCGATGGTTCGTGGATGCGCTGGATGATGTGCTCGGGCGCAGCCACCACCTGCCCGGCCCCATGATCGGGATGGGGATGAACGCGATGAAGGTCAGGTTGCGCACCCGGCGTCCACGCCCCGAGGCCGCCACCGCGTGACCCCGGGTCATGGCCTGCCGCGCGCAGTGGGCCATGCCGCTGGGGGTGGGTGGCCCCGGGCCCGGGGCCTGACCGGACCCCGGTGATGGCCTGCCGGGCCGGGCCGGGCGTATCATCGGAAAGAGCAGTCGCGAACAGGGGGACCAACGATGTACCGACGCCTCATCACGCTCGGTGTACTCGCCGCCGTACCTGCGCTGGCGGGTTCGGCTCACGCCCTCGCCCCGGTTACCGGAACCCTCTCGAAGAGTGGCTACACCGTCATCGCCATCTCGTCCGGCACCGGAAGGACTGCGGAGGCGACTCGCCGGGGCCGGACGTTCACGGTCAAGTCCCCCGGGGCGAAGATGACCCTGCAGCTCGTGAGCCCCAGGGGCTCGTACGCCGGCACCATCGTCGTCGGCAGAAAGGGGGCCCGGGCGATCGTCGGGGTGAAGGCGGGCGCCCGACTCGGCATGGTCAAGGTGCTCGCCGGGTATGGCAAGCCCACCACGCCGCTCGCTGCCCGGTACATCGACGCATCGCGTACCGCGAAGGCGAATTCCGCCGGGGTACCCGTGGGCGCGAGGTCCTTCGGGCTCACCCGCACGACCGTGAAGGAGATGTCCCGGGAGACCCAGGGCGTGCCGGGTCCGCCCGCCCCGCCCGCCCCCGGCGGGCAGCCGGGCCCCGGCGGCGCCGGCACGGCGAACGCCGGTGCCGATCCCGATCAGGACGGCGTGCCGAACGGCGTTGACATTGACGCCAACGGGAACGGGATCATCGACGCCAACGATCCGGCCGCCCCGCAGGTGGCCGGCTTCCGGACCTTCACCAACCTCTTCGTGAACCTCGCCGAGACCGTCAACGCGAACGCCGAACCCGGGAGCACCACGCGTATTGACGCGATGATGGTCCGCGATCAGGAACTCGTGTTCCTCGCCGTCCCGACCGGCGCCACGCTCGACGGCAACGGCCTCACCTGGTTGTCGCCCGGCGGCACGGGGCAGATCCTGCCCCCGGGCGGTCAGCCGGGCGGCACGACCCTGCCGTTCCCGGACTGCTGCCTGCACGGCGGGTACGGGCGGATCTCGGGCACCAGCCAGAGCGCAGGCAACGGCACGGAGTTCCGCATCTTCCCCCGGGCGGGGAGCACGCAGTTGCGATCCGGCGACACCATGGTGATGCGCGTCCCCGACGGGTCCGCGGTGAAGGAGATCCCGGGGGCCATCGGCTTCGTCTTCAACACGGTCCCGGCCGTGCGGTCATGGTCGGCCGGGTCCCGGTCGGCCACCATCACCTACCCGGTCGCCGCGAACGGCACCGGGGCGCGCCGGGAGACCCCCTTCCTGCTGGATGCATCGTCCCTGGCGGTCACCTTCACGGTGTGGCGCCCGCAGCGCAGCGCCATCCCGGCGGCGGGGGAGCCCACCGGCTTCATGGATATCGGCCACCTCAAGTACCAGATCCAATTGCCGACCCCGCCGGGCGCGACCGCCGGTGCCGGTGCCACCGGGCCGGTGCAGTGCGGCCAGTCCACGCTGTCCACGACCGATCCGAACCTGGTGGCCGACACCCGCGGCGACGTCGGCGCGCTGGTCGATCAGGCGAATGACCACGCCGCCGATCCGGCCGGCACGCTCTCGTTCACCTTCGACCTCGGTGCGTGCATCACCGCGAAGGGGGGGTCCACCACCGCGGGGCACGATGCATTCCTACTGCATCTCGAGGCCATGACCCCGTCGGGTGGGGACCACGCCAACCAGGACCTCTACTTCAAGATCGTCTGATCGGGACGGCCGCCGTCCCACGGGGGCGGGGCGGCGGCCGTCCGTCACCCCGGCGCCGCGCCAGCACCCAGGTGAACGGCTGCTCGGATCCCGACGGGGTCACATGCACCTCGCGGGCCGCGGCGATCATGACCAGGTCCGCGCCCAGCGCGGCGACCAGGTCGTGCGGCCCGTACCGGCACACCGGGAGCCCGGAACACCGGTCGGGCCCGTCGGGTGCGAACGCCGCGGCGATCACGTGGCCGCCGCGGCCGAGCGCCGCGGCGAGCGCACGCCGGTATCCCGCGCGGTCGGCCTCGTCTGCCATGAAGTGGAACACGGCACGGTCGTGCCAGAGGTCCCAGGTGCGCTCGGGCCGCCAGTCGCGCACGTCGGCCTCGATCCAGTCCACCGGGCCGGAAGGCCCCCCGTGCTCGGTGCGCGCCGCGGCGAGGGCGTGTCCCGAGATGTCGAGCACCGCCACGTCCGCGATGCCGGCGCGCAGCAGGGTCGCGGCCAGGCCGGCGGCCCCGCCGCCGACGTCGATGGCCGAGCGGGGCACCTGTGGCACCCGTGCCAGGAGGTCCAGCGACGCGCGCTCGTCCGCGCGGTACCAACTCACCCCGTGCGTACCGAGGCGCCCGTAGGCCGCGTCCCAGTGGGCGGCGTCCATGGCCGCAGTGTAGAGACACCCGAATGAGCCGATCCACTGTGAATCACCCCGCCGAGTCGTTCGAGCGCAGTGCGCGCGCGTATGAGGTGCTCGTGGCGCTCAACCGCGCGGGCTCGCGTCGATTGGTGCGCTCCCTGCCCGATGAGCCCTACGGGCGCGTGCTCGACGTCGGTTGCGGCACCGGCTTCGCGACCATGCAGGCGGTGGCGCGCGGCGGCGTGAACGAGGTGACCGGGGTTGATCCGGCGCAGGCCATGCTCGATGTGTTCACGCAGCACCTGTCCGCGCACCCGGGCATCCGCGCCGACCTGCGCGCCGCCGACGCCGTGAGCACCGGGGTCCCCGACGGCTGGGCCGACCTGGTGCTGTGCACCATGGCCCTGCACTGGATGCCCGACCGCCCCGCCGCCATCCGTGAGATGGCCCGGGCCCTCCGGCCGCGCGGCGTGCTGGGCATCCTCGCGCCGGGCCAAGGACACGACCGCCCCACCGTGGACATCATCATGGCCACGGGCGATGCCGAGGTCATCCGCTTGGCCGACTCGATCGTCGCGAACGAGATCCCGGTCGGCTGGCTGGCCGGCGTGCTGGGCGAGGTCGGCCTCGAGCCGCTGGACGTATGGTCCGAGACCCGCGAGCGCGTGGTGGCCCCCGACGCCGTCGCCGACCGCATGGACGCCGTTGCCACGCACCTGTGGGCCGACCTTCCGGAACCGGCCCAGCACGACGTGATGGCCCGCGTGCGGCGGGTGTTCCGCGATGCGGCCGCACCGGACGGCATGTACCGCTACCGGTTCGTCAAGACCTTCGCGGTGGCGCGTAAACCGGGCTGACCCCGGTCAGCGCGCCGCGTCGCCCAGCAGGTCGCGGGCGATCACCAGGCGCTGGATCTGGCTGGTGCCCTCGTAGATCTCGGTGATCTTGGCGTCGCGGTAGAGGCGCTCGGCGTCGTACTCGGCGGAGTAGCCGTATCCCCCCAAGGTCTGCACCGCCACGTCGGCGGCCCGTACGGCCACGGATGATGCGACCAACTTGGCCTTGGCCCCCGCTGCGCCGTGGGGCTGCCCGGCATCACGCAGCCCCGCGGCGTGCAGGGTCAGCAAGCGGGCGGCCGCGAGGTGCGCGGCGACGTCGGCGATGGGGAACTGCACCCCCTGGAACCGCGCGATGGGGCCGCCGAAGGCGTGGCGCTCCGATGCGTAGGCCACCGCCACGTCGAGCGCCGCCTGCGCGATGCCGCACGCCTGCGCGGCCACGGTGATGCGCCCACCGTCGAGCGTGGCGAGCGCGAGCCGCAGGCCGTCGCCGTCCGGCCCCAGCATGGCCCCCGCCGGCAGATGCAGTCCGTCGAAGGACAACTCGACGGTCGATGAGGTGTGCAGGCCCATCTTCGGGATCTCGCGCCCCACCGTCAGGCCCGGCGCCGGCCCGCTGATGAACGCGCTGATGCCGCGCGCTCCCTCGCCCCCGGTGCGCGCGAAGATGATGAACGCCTCGGCGAAGGCCCCGTTGCTGATCCACTGCTTGGCGCCCGAGAGGTCCCAGCCGTCGCCCGATGCGGTTGCGCGCGTGCGCAGCGCAGCCGTGTCGGAGCCCGTGTCGGGCTCGGTGAGCGCATAGCAGCCGAGCACCTCCCCGCTTGCGAGCCGTGGCAGCCACTCCGCCTTCTGCACGTCGGTGCCGGCGCGGATGATGGGGGAGGCCACGAGTCCGCCCTGCACGGCGATCGCCACGGCCGTGCCGGCGTCCGCGCGCGCGACCTCCTCCACCACCAGGCAGAGCGCCGTGGCATCGAGCCCGGCCCCGCCGTACTCCAGGGGGATCGTGGGCGCCAGCAGGCCGAGGTCGCCCATCTGCCGGATGACGTCCACCGGCACGTGCGTGCGGGCGTTCCAGTCCGCCGCGTGCGGGGCGATCTCGTTGGCCGCGAACTCGCGGGCCAACGCCTGCACCGCGCGGTGGTCGTCGGTGAGGTGGGTGGCCATGGGCCCAGTATCCCGCATCCCGGTGACGGCCGCTGCCCCGCGGATCGGCGCGGGCACGGCGCGCGCGGTGGACGGGGGCCCCGGGCCTGCGCATGCGCCTCGTCCCGTGGGAGCGGGTTCCCCGGCACCATGCACCGCCCGATCCGGGGGCCGACGCCGGTGGCGCATGGCACATTGCCGCGCATGGGAAAATTCAAGGAGTTCGTTCCGGTCGTCGGCGCGCTCGTCATCGTTGCCCTGTGCGCCCTGATTCCGCTGGGCGTCGGGCTCGGCGATGATGGCCTGTCCGGCGTGAGGTCGGCCACTGCCGCCCTCGCCACCGTCAACATCGAGGGCCAGTCGTTGCAGGCCGTGGCCCAGCAGGAGCAGCAGGCGTTGACCGAGAGCATCGTGGCGGCGTCAGAGGCCGGCAAGTCGCCGAAGGAGATCGCGAAGGCGGTATTCGCGACGGGCGCGGGCACCCTCGTGCAGGCGGAGGTTCAGGCCCTCCAGGGCGTCCAGCAGATCATCGCCCAGGCCAAGGCGGCGAAGCCGGCACCCGTGCCTGCCCCCGCGACACCCTAGGCCCCGGCGGTACCGTGGACGGTGAAGGGGGCCCGACGGGCCCCCTTCACGCGTTCCCCCATCGGGGTCCCCCTACTGCGTCCGCGGTGGCTTGCCCTCGTGGTCGCACGCGTCGGGGTGCCAGCGGTGGAAGTGGTTGGCGTGCTGGCCGCTGTAGGACCCCTCCGGGTAGTAGAGGTCATAGAAGTCCGTGTCGATGTGCTGCGCCTGCGTGGTGAGGCGCTGGTACATCGGGTCCATGGCGACCGGGAAGCGGCCGTACGTGTCGTAGGCGTACTGGCAGTACGCCTTGACCATCTCGACGGTCTCCGGGTGCGGGCGCGGGACCGCCGCGGTGAACGCCTCGTTCATCGCGTCCGTCTTGTAGGGCTTCGGGACATCGGCGTCCATCGCACCCCACTTCATGGCCATGAAGGCGTCCACCGCCTCGCCCATGTCCCGGTAGTACGGCGGCACGTAGGCCTCGAAGAAGCCGTCGCGCCCCACGGCGTAGGTGTTGCCCTCGTTGTCCTCGTTGAAGCGGAACCCGAGGCCCGAAACGTCGCCCCCGCCCATCACGAACTTGGGCAGGTAGCCGGTGAACGTCCAGCCGCCCAGACCCAGGGCCTGCATGGACAGGTTGAGGTTCTGGCAGATGAATGCCTGCTCCACGACCATCATCGAGAGGACCCGGCTCTCGAGTTCGATCATGCCCATCTTGACGTTCTTGTTGACGCGCCCGGAGTCGACCCACTCCTGGAGGCCGGCCGAGCGGCCCCCGTTGCGCTCATCCACGATGTTGAAGGCGTACGAACGGGCCAGGTAGATGAAGAGCACGTTGATGTACTCCATCGTCATGTTCGTGATCGGCACGAACAGGGTCGTACCCGGCTTGTTGGCGTTCCAGTGGTTGAAGTCGAACAGCCCCGGCAAGGTGGTGGGCAACTGGGCGCGTCCCTCGTGCAGGCGCACCCGTGCGCGTCGGTAGAGGTCCACGATGAAGTCCGCCTGCTCCTCGATGGGGTGGCCCGACAGCGTGGAGACCTCTCCCGGCTCGGGGACCATCTTGAAGATGTCGAGCCACCACAGGCCGTCGTCGTTGCTCCAGAACAACTCCGTGCCGTGGTTCGAGCACGCCGAGGGCCAGGTGCGGTTGGTCCATTGCACCAGCGTGGACATGCCGCGCGCCGGGTCGAGGTCGGCGAGCGCTAGGCCGTTGAGCCCGGTGCCGGCCATCACGAGCAGGGCCTCCTCCCGCTCGGAGAGCGGAACGGGGTCGTAGGGGGACGAGTAGTTGATGACGTCACTCTCGACGGTCATGCCGAGCCCGACCCGCCGCGACTTGCGGTCG
>SXQZ01000019.1 GCA_005792725.1 Actinomycetota bacterium | reverse complement strand
GGGAGTTCCAGCCGCCGCTCGCCCGCCCAGGCGGCGGCCTGGGACCGGCGCTGGAAGCCCAGCTTGCGCAGCAACTGCGATACGTGGTTCCGGACGGTCTTCTCGGAGAGGTGCAGCACCTCACCGATGGCGCGATTGGTGTAGCCCTCGGCGATCAGCGCGAGCATGCGGCGTTCGCGATCGGTCAGCCCGGCGAGTTCGGCCTCGGCCTGCTTGGCGGACAACTCGCGGAACTGGCTGAGCAGCGCACCCGTGGCACGGGGGTCGAGCGTGGACGCGCCCGACGCGGCGTCGCGGATGGCCTGGGTCAGGCGCTCGGCGTCGGCCTGCTTCAGCAGGTAGCCCGACGCCCCGGCCATGACCGCGCCGACGATGGCCTCCTCGTCGGAGTACGAGGTGAGCATGACCACGCGGATGGCGTCGTTCTCCTGCTTGATGCGACGACAGGCCTCCACCCCGCTCCCATCGGGCAGCCGGATGTCCATGAGCACCACGTCGGGCGTGAGCTGGACGGCCATCTGCACCGCGTCGGCCACCGATCCGGCCTCGCCCACCACGCGGAAGCCGCCCGTGTGCGACAACAGCGAACGCAGGCCGAGGCGTACCACATGGTGGTCGTCCACGATGAGCACACGGATCGGGTCGGGCGGGTTGGACGTCATGTGCGGATCACCTCATCGGCCAGTCCGCTGCGCGTGGCCGGGATCTCGGTTGCCTCGACATCGTCGAGCGGGACGGCGAGCACAACGCGCGTGCCGCCGGTAGCGCTGGGTTCGATCACGATGCGCCCGCCGAGCCAGCGGGCACGTTCCTTCATGTTACGGACGCCGTGGCCGTGTCCTGCCCGGGACCGGTCGGGTACGGTCGCGGGGAAGCCGCTGCCGGTGTCGGCGACCACGAGGTTGACCTCGTCGGGGAGGAACGCCAGCGACACCTCCACCGCGCAGGGACCCGCGTGCCGGGCCACGTTGGCCAACGCCTCGCTCAGCACGTGGCGCAGGTGCTGACCGGCATCGTCGGGCAGCGAACCGCAGGCCTCGATCCCGCTGACCGCGTACGACACCGTGAATCGCGGATCGACTGCGAACGCGGTGACGATGCCGTCGAGATCGGCGGCGATGCCCGCGGGGCCGCCGTCGGGGGTACGCAGCCCCCCGATGTAGCCGCGCAGGCCATCAATGGTCGTGTTGAGACTGCCCACCACCCGGCGGACCTCATCCCGGGTCGCCGGGTCGTCCGTCTCGAGCGCGATGGACTCGAGGTGCAGGCCCGACGCGTAGATCGACTGGATGGTGCCGTCGTGGAGGTCGCGCCCGAACCGCGCGCGCTCCTCGGCCACGAGGCGGGCCCGGTCGAGCGTCTCCTCGCGCTGGGTCGCTTCGACCTCGAAGATGTCGAGCAGGCGGATGAAGGCCAGCAACAGGACGATGGCGACGAGCGTGCGCACCACCGTGAGCGGGAAACCCGTGGCATCGAACCAGGCGACCTCGGTGGCGACCCCCCCAGGCGCCCAGGGCACGGCCTCCACGATGAACCCGCCGACCACCGCGTAGGCGAGGAAGGCGGCGGCGGCCACGGCCGCGTAGGGGCGGATGCCGCGCATGCCCTCGCGGGTCAGTTCGTCGCGCTCGACCCAGAGCCCATAGGCGGACAAGAGGGCCCCGGGGATCACGAAGACATAGCGCGACAGCGCGCTCGTGGTGGCCTCCCACTCGAGTACCCCCCAGCCCTCCCCGCTCGCGATGACCGTGGACAGGACCAGGACGGCACCCCACGCAACCACCGATGCCGCGGTCAGCGGCACCAGCCGGCGACGGGTCCAGGGGGCGAGCCTCAGGCCGAACTGCAGCAGGAACACCACCGCGACGGTCTGCAGCACCGCACGGATGCCCACCAGCACCTGGATGACCTCGGGACCCAGGTAGGCGGTCTGGATGGGCACGAACACATACCCCCAGACCACGAGCGCCTCGAGGAATGCGAAGGACGCGAGCCAGATGAGCGACGACGTGAGGGCAAGACGCGTCGCACGGCGGCGCTGAAGCCACAGCGCGAAGCCCAGTACGAAGAGCACCAGCCCGTGCACGAACACGAGGAGGGCGTCGTTCTGCTCGAAGAAGGTCTGCATGGAGGCGGTCCCCCCCGGCGCCACGGCCGACACGGCCGACACGGCCGACACGGCCACACTAGTGCGTCAGCGCACTCCCGCGGTCGCGATCAGGACGCGGCGAGCCCCTCCAGGTGGGCACGCAGGTCGTCCAGCGCCTCGCCCTGCGCGGCCGCAACCACCTCCGGCTCCTCGAGCAGCGCACGCCGCTCCATGGGCTCGAGGCGGTTCGTGACGTAGGGGTCCTCAAGGACCTCCGCGAGGGGCCGCCCCTGGTGCAACTGCCCGGTGACGTACTCGATGAGCCGCTTGTGCGTCGCACCCTCGTCCGTGATGAGGCTGTGGATGGTGTCCTTGATACTCACTGAAGAACCTCCCGGGCCGGGGTCGCCACCACCGGACCCATCGCCCGCAGCCGGCGGACCCGCTCGTCCATCGGCGGATGCGTGGAGAAGAGCTTGGTGATGCCGCGACCGTGGAACGATGCGAACGGGTTGACGATATACATCTGCGCGGTCGCCGGGTTGGGGTCCATCGGGATGCGCTCGGCTCCGGCCTGCAGCTTCTCGAGCGCGCATGCCAGGGGCTCGGTCTCGCCCATGAGCTGGGCACCCGTGCGGTCGGCCTCGTACTCCCGTCCGCGCGAGATGGCGAGCTGGATCATGGTCGCGGCGATCGGGGCGACGATCATGGCGATCAGGGCGCCGATGCCCCCGAGGGCATCGTCGTCGTCCCCGCCCCCGAAGATCAGCGAGAACTGCAGCCAGTTGGCCACGGCCGCGATGGCGCCGGCCGACATGGCGGCGACGCTCGCGATGAGGATGTCGCGGTTCCGGATGTGCGCCATCTCGTGGGCGACGACGCCCTCGAGCTCGCGGGCGGTCAGCAGGTGCTGGATGCCCTCCGTGACGGCGATGGCGGCGTGTGCCGGGTTGCGCCCGCAGGCGAAGGCGTTGGCCTGCTGCCCGGGCGTCACATAGACGCCGGGCTTCGGGCAGCCGGAGCGCGCTGCGAGGCGTTCGACCATCGCGTGCAGTTCGGGTGCCTGCTCCGGTGTCACGGGCACGGCCCGGGACATCCGGAGCGCCATCGGGCCGCTCATCCAGTACATGGCGCCGTTGAACACGACGGCCACGACGACCATCACGATGAGGCCCGTCGAGCCGCCGATGACCCCGCCCAGCAGGATGAGAACGGCCGTGAGGGCGGCCATCAGCAGGCCGGTCTTCGTGTAGTTCCAGGCGGTGGTGGCGCCGGACCCCATGGATCCTCCGGTTCGCGGGACACGGCGGGGAGATCGCCGATCGCGTGGCAGTATAAGAGCGCCCATGACGCGAACCCGGCGAGCGGCCGTTGTGCCTCGGTTAAGAGTGGTGGCCCCCGTCGGGGGCCTGCTGGCGGCATTCGTGGTGGTGCTCGCAGGCTGCGGCGTGGGTGGACTGGCGGAGCAGAGCAGTCTCGCCGCCGACCCCGCATTCATCGTGCGCGTGCTGCCGACGCGGCCCGGTCTCGACATCGCGGGCCCCGGCACGACGACGGGCCCCGACGGCATTGACCAGGCCGCACTGGGCCGGTCCATTCCCGCCCTGGGGACCAGCGCCCGGGAGGCCGGCCTGCGCGAGGTGGCGGCGCGTGAGTGGACCGGACCCGGCGGCGCCCGGCTCGTCGCCGTCGTCGGCCTCTGGGATGACGGCGAGGTCGCCAGCGCGATCGGCGGCGAGATGGCCCGCGAGGCCGGGCCCGGGGGACGGGCGTGGACCCCCGCGCAGTTCGGGGGGTCACAGGGCTACCGCTCGGACACGGCGCGGGCGCTCAGCGTCGTGATCGGCCGCGTCTCATTGTTCGTGCGCGCCGAGGGCCCCGTGGATGACGCGGCCGTGCTGCGCACCATCGATCTCATGCGCAAGGCCGCGGCGCAGCAGGATCAGGAGGGAACCGGCACCCGTGGCTAGGGACCTCCAGCGCACGTACCGCGGACGGGCGTGGCGCGAGGAGGACCCCGCCGACCGGCGCGGGCTCCACGAGCAGGCGCGGACGGAGCGTGCGGTGCTCGTCGCCTCGCTGAACTGCTCACCGGTGGAGGAAGCGGACCGCCTCGCCGAGATGGGGGACCTCCTCGGGACGGCCGGGGCCACCGTGGTGCACCGGGTCGTGCAGCACCGCGACCGGCCCGATCCCCGTCTGTATCTGGGGCGCGGGCGCCTTGACGAGCTGGCGGAGTGGGTGACGGAGAACTCCCCCGATCTCGTGGTGTGCGAGGGCGACCTGAGCGCAGGCCAGCAGCGCCACCTCGAGGACCGGCTCAAGACGCGCGTGGTGGACCGCACGGGCGTGATCCTCGACATCTTCGCCCTGCATGCCCGGTCGGCTGAGGGGAAGTTGCAGGTGGAACTGGCGCAGATGGAGTACTCGTATTCCCGCCAGGAGGGGCTGTGGCAGCACCTTGAGCGCCTGGGCGGCGGCGTGGGAACCCGAGGACCGGGCGAGAGCCAGCTCGAGTCGGACCGCCGCATGATCCGCTCGCGCATGGGCGTGCTGCGCACGCGCATCGCCGAGGTGGCGAACAGCCGCGAGACGATGCGCGAGGAGCGCATGGCATCGGCCGACACGCGGGTGGCCTTGGCGGGCTACACGAACGCCGGAAAGTCGAGCCTCATGAACGCGCTGACCGGCGCGGACGTGGACGTGGACGACGCCCTGTTCGAGACCCTTGACGCCACGACGCGCGCCTTCTCGAAGGACGGCATGAAGGTGCTGGTGTCCGACACCGTGGGGTTCATCCGGCACCTTCCCCACCAACTCGTCGAGTCGTTTCGTTCCACGCTCGATGAGGTGCGCGACGCCCACCTCATCGTGCACGTGGCGGACGCCTCCGAGGATGATGAGGGCCGGGCCGCCCGGGCCGCCGCCGTGGAGGAGGCGCTGGACCAGGTGGGCGCGCACGACGTGCCCCGCCTCCTGGTGCTGAACAAGGTCGACCTGCTGGACGAGGAGGAGCGCGACGCCCTTCTCCACCGCCACCGGCACGCAATCCTGACGTCGGCCACCACCGGTGAGGGGCTCGACGACCTGCGTGACCGCCTCCTCACGACGGCGCGGGCGCGATGGGAGCGCGTGGAACTCGCAGTGCCCTATCCGCGGGGTGACGTGGTCTCGGCGGTATACGCGCATGGACGCGACGTCACCCAGGAGGCCGGGGCCGACGGCACGGTGATCCGGGCGCTCATGGCACCCGCCGATGCGGCGCGGGTGCGGGCGCTGCTCGCCGGCGGCGCTACTCGCGGATGAACACCCGGGTGCCGATCTCCACCCGCGGGTAGAGATTCTCGGCATCCCCGATGTACATGCGGATGCAACCGTGCGAGGCCATGCTGCCGATGGACCACGAGTTGGGCGTGCCATGCATGCCGATGCCCGGGGCCGAGGTGCCGATCCAGCGCGTGCCCAGCGGATTGCCCGAGCCGGGCGGGACCGGTTCGAGCCCGGCGGCCCACGGCGAGTCGGGCGGGAACCATGTCGGATCCACCTGCTTCATGATCACGGAGTAGTTGCCCGTGGGCGTGGGGTAGGCCGGCTGGCCGATGGCGATCGGATAGGTGACGATGCGCTTCATCACGGCTCCGCCGGGTCGGGTGGTGCCGCGGTACACGCGCAGCCGGAACGCGCTCTTGTCCACGACGACCACGGCACCCACCGATGTGACCGAGGGCCGCACCCGCTTGACCACCAGCGCATACGGGGTGGTCGGCCGGGCCGCGAGAAAGGCCGGGCCGAGCAGCGCCATGGATCGGGGCACATCGATCTGCGCACCGAGGGACGCCCGACGGATGATCGGCTGCAGCCCGCGCAGCGCGACGGCGGCATCCCGGCCGTCCCGCGCGTACTCCGTGGCGCGCCACGTGAGCACCTCGCGCAACCTGGCCGTCGTGATCGACTGGGCCACCGGCACGTCAACCGTGGTCCCCGGGGCGGGAACCTGCTGGAACGCCACCAGGATCGCCTGGTCCACCTCGGCCCGGTACCCGATGGCGTCGGGATCAATGGTGAACGGCCGGCCCCTGAAGGTCACAGGCAACGGGGCGCGGCGCGGGGTCACGAACTGGTCAAAGACTCGCTGCCGCGCATCGAGCCCCGCGAGGTTCGACACGTCCACGCCGCCCACCAGCACACCCTGGGGAATCGCCCCGTCCGGGAAGGGCACGGTAGGCGGCGCCGGGGCGGTCGCCTGGGAGAGCGCGACCGCGGGCATCGTGACGAGGACCGCCAGGGAGAGGCAGAGCGTGGTACGGGGTGCGGGCACGGGTACTCCGGTGGGCGTCAGCGGAACGCGACCATGGTAGCGCCGGACCCCACGTCCCCCGGCGCCGACCGGTCCGGTGGTGCCGCGGCATCACCGGACCGGTCGGGAGGAGGTCGCCCCACGCCCGGCGTATTGTCCTGTCACACGCCGTGTTCGCCGACCCCACACATATCGAGGCCACCATCGGGGAGGATCCCGAGGAGATCGCCCCCGTCCGTGACGCGGTGCACGATCTCGCCGCGCGTGCGGGCTACGCCGAGCGGGCCGACGATCTGGCGCTCGCGATCGATGAGCTCATCGCGAATGCGCAGGAGCACGGGGCCGCGCCCATCCGGGTGGTGGCCGACGCCAACGGTGACCGGGGAGTGCACGTCGAGGTCTGTGACTCCGGCAGCGGCTTTGACTGGGCCGAGGCGGTGCGCGAGCACCCGCCCCTCCCCGGGTCGCGCCGCGGCCGCGGGCTGTGGATTGTGCGCCAGTTGGTGGACCGCGTGACCGTCGAGCGTGGCGACGACGACGCGACCCGTATCCGAGTGGACCTGGAGCAGGCGGCGTAGGCACCCCGCAGGGGTGGAACCCGGCGGCACCCGTGCCCGCCGCTCCCCGGTAGCGGACCTCAGGCCGCCGGGCGCCCTCGGGACGCCCCGCAGGGGTGGAAGCCGGCGGCACCCGTGCCCGCCGATCACCGGTAGCGGACCTCAGGTCCGGGAGGCCTCGCTGGCGGAAGCCGACCAGGTCCTGTGCCCACGGGTCACGATGATCACCGCAGCCACGCCGGCCGCGAGGCACACCGCGCCAACGATGGCCATGCCCCACGCGAACGCGCTCGGATAGACCGTGCCCACCACATCGAGCACCTGCGCCGGCGCCGGGACCTTCCCCTCGGAAACCGCCCATTCCTCGAACTCCCCGGCGGCGGGGGCGCCCAACTGGGACCGCACCTCGTGCCGGGTCAGCCCGTCAATGATGACCGTCGAGCCGGCGAGGCCGAGTGCCAACCAGGACTGCCCGACGGTGGTCCGGGACGCTGCGACGGGACCGAGGTGCCGGGTGTCGGCGAGATCCAGGAACATGCTCCCGAACGGGATGGACGCAATCATGGAGCCGCCGCCGATGAGGATCATGCCGATCACGTACGACCAGTAGGAGTGCGACCCACCCCACGCCGGGATGGCGAGGGCGGCGAATCCGAGCACCACGCTGCCGGTGCCGATCGCCATGGCCCCGCGACGCACGAGCGCGCTGTCGCCCCAGACCTTGGCGAAGACGAATGCCGCGATGATGCCCGCGACGAGGAACGGGAGCTGCCCGAGCGCCAGAGCGGTGTCCGTGAGCCCCAGTGTGATCTGGAACAGGCCGGTGAACGACAGCAGCGCGGCACCGTACGACAGGTGAAAGACGAGGCCGATGAGGATGGCCGCGATGAAGACGGGGTTTGTGAAGAGGTCGGACGGATAGAAGGCCCGCTCACCGCAGTGGCGCTCCCAGGCGACGAAGCCGATCAGGAGGATCGCGCCGGCGACCAGCGGGGCCAAGGTCAGCGGTGCCCCGAAGCCGGCCGGTATATGCGCCACGCCGAACAGGACACCGATGACCCCGAGGCCCAGCATCACCTGCCCCAAGAGGTCCCACGATCCCGCCGGACGATCGGCCGTGTCGTCACCGGGAAGGATAATCATCCCGACCACCAGGGCGATGAGGGACACGACGGGGACGAGGAGATAGGCCACGCGCCATTCGATGCCCGCGAGCACCCCCCCGGCGAACGTCATGGTGACCGCTGCGACGGCACCCACGGCCATGAACGTGCCGACCGCCGCGGCCAGACCGCCCTTGCCGGTCGCGACAAGCTTGACGTACGCAAACGCCGCACCGAAGACGGCGCCCATGCCGATGCCCGCGATGACACGCCCCACCATGAACATGGCGCTGTCGGACGCAAGCATCACGAGGATGTCGCCGATGGCGACCGCGATCAACCCCACCGCCAACACCTTCTTGCGACCGAGCCGGTCCGCGAGCGTGCCCGTGGCGACCACGGTGCCGGCGAGCATGAGGGAGCTGATGGACGCCGCCAGCGCGGCAAGGTGTCCCAGGTCGAGCGCCTTGGCTGCGCGCAGGAGGGCGGTGGCGTTGATGTTCGGATCGGCCATTTCGGTGCCGCCAAGGACGCCGAGGTAAATGACCAACACGATGGCGGGGACCGTTCGCGCCTTCATCCGGCGCCCTGCCCGGTGCACGGGATGTCCGTGACCCGCATCGTTCCCATGCCGGGGGCCGGCACATCCCGGCGGCCCTGCTCAACACCGTCGCCGGTCCCGGGATGCCTGACTGCGTCGGCCAACCCCGGGCCCGCCGGGGCGATCCCGCCCCCCGGGCCCGAGGGCACGGCGGGCTCCGATGCGTGCGCCTGAACGTCGCCGCCTGCCGCACTACTGGTCGTCCACGAGGTACGCATGAGGACCCTCTCGCACGAGGAGGGAACGGGTCAACGGCAAGAGTACGCCCGCTCCCGGGTGCCGCCCCGCGCGTCGGCAGGCTTCCCCCATCCCGGGGGGCCGTCGTCGTCGCGGAACGGTGACAGCGCCGTGGTGCCGTGCCCCTGCGACCCCCATCCGGGGTGGCACTCAGCGGCCCCCCTGCCACCAGGTCGCCGGTGGGAGACAGCAGGCCAGCGGGCCTCCGGGGTCCCCTCAGGCCTCGGACCCCGTCGCGCCCGAGGCCGCCTGCGTCCTGTCCCAACGGGCCACGACCGTCACCGCGGCCGCGCCGGCCGCGCCGACCAGCACGGCGACGATGATCATGGCCCACGCGAACGCGCCCGGATAGACCGCACCGGCCACATCAAGGACCCGCGCCGGCTCGGGGACCCTCCCCCCGGACACCGCCCAGGTCTCGAAGTCCACGGCCGCGCGGGTGCCCAACTGGGTCTGCACGTCATGCCGGGCCAGCCCGTCGATGATGACGGTCGAGCCGGCGAGGCCGAGCGCCATCCAGAACTGCCCGATGCTGAAGCGGGACGCGGAGACCGGACCGAGGTGCGTGGCGTCGGCTGACTCCAGAATCATGCTCCCGAACGGGATGGACGCGAGCATGGCCCCCGCACCGATGAGGATGGTGCCGGCCACATACGACCAGTACGAGTCTGATCCGCCCCACGCCGGGACGGCCAGGGCGGCGAAGCCAAGGGCCGTGGTGATGGTGCCGATCACCATGGCCCCGCGGCCCCTCCTCCCGCTATCACCCCGGACCTTGGTGAAGACGAACGCCGTCACGATGCCCGCGAGGAGGAACGGCAGCTGCGCGAGCGCGAGGGCCGAGCCCCTGAGGCCCACCGTGATCTGGAACAGGCTGGTGAATGACAACAACCCCGCCCCGTACGCCAGATGGCATGTGAGGCCGATGAGGATGGCCGCGATGAAGATGGGGCTCCTGAACAGGGCGGCGGGGAAGAAGGCCCGCTCGGCGCGGTGGCGCTCCCAGATGACGAACCCGATCAGGAGCACCGCGCCGGCGACCAGCGGGACCCAGGTCAGGGGCGACCCGAGGCCGGCGGAGATGTGCGCCACGCCGACGAGGAGGGCGATGATCCCGAGGCTCATCATCGCCTGCCCCGGGAGGTCCCATCCGCCCTTGAGGCGCTCCGCCGTGTCGTCACCCGGCACGATGAACTGTCCCACCACCAAGACGATCAGTGATACGACGGGGATGAGCATGTAGGCCACGCGCCAGTCAATGCCCGCGAGGAGCCCCCCGACGAACGTCACGATGACGTTCGTCAGGAAGCCCGCGGCCATGAGGATGCCGACCGCCGCGAGCAGCCCGCCCTTGCCGGTCGCGAAGTGCTTGACGTACGCGAATACCGAACCGAACACGGCACCCATGCCGAGGCCCACGATGACGCGGCCCAGCATGAACATGGCGCTGCCGGACGCGAGTATCACGAGGACATCGCCGGCGGCGACGGCGACCAACCCCGCACTCAGCACCTTCTTGCGCCCGACCCTGTCGGCGACCGTGCCCGTGGCGATCACGGTGCCTGCGAGCACGAGGGAGGCGATGGACGCCGCCAGGGGGGTGAGGTTGCCCAGGTCGAGTGACTTGGCCGCCCTGAGGAGGGCGGTCGCGTTGATGTTCGGATCGGCGGACTGGGTACCACCAATGATGCCCAGAAAAGCAATCCCGACGGCGGCGGGAACGATGCGCACCCTCACCAGGCGGTCCGCCCGGACAGGGGGATGAGCGTGGTCCTTGTCACGCCATTCCGCGGGAATTCAGGTCGGGCCGACGTCACTCGGCGCCCGTGGCGGCGTTGAGGGGCCTGACCGTGCCGGCCGACCCGGGCCCGCCGGGAGCACCCCGACCGCCGGGCCCGGGATGGGTGCGCGCGTTCGGCGACTGGCCGTGCCGCCCGTCGCATCACCGGTGGTGCACGACATCATCGGGCGGGATCAGGCGGGGGTGCTGCCCGCACCAGAGCCGAGGCCACCCACCCGGATGACGTCACGCATCGAGAGGATGCCGACGAGTTCCGGCCCCTCGAACACGAGAACGTGCCGGATGCCGTGACGCACCATCTGATCGGCCGCCTGGGCCAGCGGCCACTCGGGAGCAGCCGTGATGAGCGCGCCGGTCATGTGGTCAGCCACCCGCTCGTCGTCCATGTCCATGTCGGCGGCGATGGCCTTGAGCAGGTCGCGTTCGGTGATGACGCACGGCCCCGGCAGGTCGGGGTCCATGACCACCGCGGCCCCGGTCCGGTGCTGGACCATCTTGACGGAGGCCTGACGCAGCGTGTGCGTCGGGCCGACCATCGCATTCAGGGCACTCATGGCGTCCTTGACATGCTTCATGTGCGGATTGTGTCAATCGGGTTCTGCGGCGTCAACCCGTGTTTGCCGACGCGGGCGCTACACTGCCGCGCTGATCTATGGGATGACCTTGGAGGGTTGATGCTCTACGGACGCCGGCTGGATGACGCTCTCGAGCACGTCGATGGCAGCCGCTATGCGCTTGTCCACGCCGTGTCGAAGCGCGCGCGCCAGATCACACTCTGGCTCACGGCCGACCCCGCCGAGCTGCGCTCCGAGGAGGCGCCGCCGCCCGCTCCGGGCGAGTTGTCGTCCCGGGATCCGGTCGCCCTGTCCGAGGCGGAGATCCTCGCGGGCGAGGTGGACGTGCGCTGGAACCCCGACGGCAGCCCCGAGGAGCGTGCGCTCCCCGACGCCACCGTCTTCGAGGCCGACCCCCTCCTCCTCGAGCTCGATGACGAGGATGCGCTGGACGCCGACGACCCGGGTGGCGCCGAGGTCGCCGCCAGTCTGGTCGAGGCCCTGGAGGCCGTGGCCTCCGGCGATGCCGACACCATCGGTGAGGTTGCCGACGCCAGCATCGTCGACGGGGAGGATTCCGACCTCGACGTGGACGACGCACTCGGTGACGACGACGGCGACATCGATGCCGACGTCGACGACGACCTGCCCGACGAGGAGTAGCGGCCATGGCCCGGTGACGGGCCGGTGACCCCGCTCGGCGTCCAGGATCTCTCGCGGGACCCTCTCGACGCCGCGCGCGCGCTGCCCGCGTGGGATCGCGGGGACCATGACGAGGCGGTGCGCGAGACGATCGCCCTCTCGCGGAAGCACCTGAATGACCGCGCCTACGTGGCGTGGATCTGGGCGGGTACGTCACCCGCGGGCTGCCCGGTGTGGATCATCCCGGTGTCGGCCCAAGAGGTGCGCGATATGGACCCCCGGCGTGCGGTTGAGGTGCTCATGCGATCCCTGCGGGCGACCATCACAGCGGGCGCGATGGCCGATGCCATCGGCATCTCCGAATGGGACGGGCTGGCCCTGCTCACGCTTCCCGGCCTCGACCCGGAGATCGCGGGGCTCGCGCTCGCTGAGCAGTACCCGCCACCCGCGCGCGTCGTGCTCGCACGCCTGCCCGACAGCATCCATCCGGACGGACCCCCTGTGGTCCTCACTGGGCCTCCCGCCCGGCTCGATCCCGCGGATCCCCTCAGCACACTGGCAACGGCCACGTGGTCGCACCCGGTGAGGGTTGCCCTGGCTCTGGCCGCGCACGGGCAGGCCATGGACGCGCCCGCCTATCCGCCGGAGATCGTGACCGAGCTGAGGCGCTGGGGCCTCGACGGCGTCCCGCCGCCACCCGCTGCCCCGAGCCGTGCGATCGAGGATGATCCCTGCCCCCGGCGACGGCATGCGCGCAAGGTGCTGAGGCGTCTGGATGGCCAGAGTAAATGGGGCCCTCAGCACCACACCGAGTTCGACTATCTGTACCGCGGCGCCGCAGCCGACGAGCGCGCCAACGCCCTCGAGGTCGGCGAGGCCCTGGTGCGCGCCGGCCTGCTCGGCGAGAAGCGCAGCGTGGGCCAACGCCACGTCTACCTGCGCCGTGAGGCCCTCCCCGCCATCCACGCCCTGATGGACCGCGGCGAAACGCGCGACCCGG
This sequence comes from Actinomycetota bacterium, assembly GCA_005792725.1. Lineage (GTDB taxonomy): Bacteria > Actinomycetota > Thermoleophilia > Miltoncostaeales > Miltoncostaeaceae > SYFI01. The sequence continues at coordinate 2,188 of SXQZ01000019.1, read as the reverse complement.
CCCTCCGCGCGGAATGGACGGCACCGGCCCCGGGCGAGCACGCGCCACCCCCCGGGACCTGACGACCCACCCCCGGCCCCATCCCCCGAGGCCCCGGCCCGAAACCCCGACGGTGAAGTACCTGGGTGAGTTCAATCGGTCGTCGCAACCCTGGCGTGTGGGGACGGGCGTCGAAGTTCACCGAGCGCCTCGGTGGGGGTTCTCCGGGCGATGGCCTGGCCGGGTCTGGTCGTGAGGGCGAGCGCAACCCCTTCGCCGCCGGGGACGTGACCCCCGGGTGGTGGCAGCGGTGTCCGTGCAGCGCTCACCCTGCCGCGGCTCGTGCAGGTCGTCCCACCGGCGCGACCCCCGGCGCAGGCCCTTGCCCCCGCACGACCCCGGAATGGGGTGTCCGCGCACCGCTGGGCGTGCAGGATCGCGATTTCCTCCCGCTCGGCAAAGGACAGGGACCTGCCCAAGGGCGGGTCGAGCGTGATGGGTGGCATCCCGCCAGCCTGCCGGAACCACCGCCATCCGACCGTGTGCGCCACGCCCGCCTCCGCGGCGGCATCCTTGCCCGAGAGCCCGCGTGCGGTCGCCTCCCGGAACCGCACCTGATCCTCCCGGCGCTCGCCCGCTGGGCGACCCGGCGGGTGCAGCGGCCCGCGCATCGCACGGGCCGTCATCTGCTGCTGGCTGCTGGTGATCGGCAACCACCTCCTGGGTGAGGTGTTGCGACGACCGGTTGACGTCACCCTGGCCCCGGGGGGGCTACTTCTTCACGGTCACCGTGACGACCGGCAGCGGAGCGGTCATCTGGAGTTCGGCAGGTTGATCGGGGCCGCCGCGCGCGACGTAGCCGATGAGGCCGCCGATGATCAGCGTGATCACGGCGACGAGGATCGCCATCCCGCGCGTGACGGTGCCACGCGGGCGGCCCCCGGCGTGCTCACCCCGTGTGCGCGCCGGGCTCACCGGGCCACCGAATCGGATGCGTTGCGCGCCCAGCGGGCAAAGGCGGCATCGAGCGTGGCGGATGGATCCCAGGCCGCGGGCGTGCCGGGGGCCGCGCGCTCGGCGACCTCGAGGAACCACCGCGACGACTCCCCGTAGGCCCGTACCAGATCGGCCAGCGAGTACCGGGACCCGACGTGCCGGCGCAGGTGGTCATCCACGGCGGCCACCACCCGGAGGCGCGGCTCGCGTGCGGGGCCCGGCTCGTCGAGCCGCATCTCGCCGGCGTGCCACTCGAGCAGCGGGCCCGCCACGGCGGCGGGGACGCCCCTCATACGGCGCTCTCCGCGCAGCATCGCGCGGGCCAGGCCGCACCGCTGCGCTGCATGATCCAGTCACCCACAGGGCTGCCGCCCTCCGCCAGCGCGAACGCCAGGTGCGCGTGCAGGCACTTCACATGCGCGGGGTCACCGGCGCCGGCCACCCGGTGCCCGTCGTGAAGGGTCTGATGACGCGCATGCGCCCGGGCCAGCGGCGCCGCCATCGCCTCGTCGCCTTCCAGCATGCGCACCCCGCCGTCGGCCTCGAGGCGGCTCACCGCCGTGGCGAGGGCGCGGCAGGTGAGCCACTCGCGGGTGGGGAACGGGTATCCGTTCGCATCGCGCGGGGCGTTCTCAATCACGGCCGGGGTGCCGAAGGGACACCGGACCGCCACGCGGAACCCCGCGTGGGGGTCTCGGCCAATCAGTTGGCGGACGGCATTGGCGTCAGCTGAAGAGGCCGCTGATGAATCCCCAGACCCCGGTGCCCTCATCGGCGGTTGGCCGGGCAGGCGGGTCGGGCTTCGCGATGCCGCGCACGGCGTAGGGGGTCTCGCCCGGGCGCACCATGCCCAGCTCGCGGGCCCGCTGCTCCAGCACGTCGTCGCGGCTGAGCGCCTTGATCTGCCGGGAGAGGTCGTCGCGGATCTTGCGGGCCTCGATCAGCTGGACCTGCTCCGCGCGGAGCTGGTCCTTCTGGCGCATGTAGTCGCGCACCGGGCCGACATACGCGTACGCCAGCCCGGCGATGAGCCCGATGATGACGAGTCGCTTGAGCAGCGCACCGTTCCCGTGCGGAGCGGGGCCCCCGCTGGGCCCCTTCGCATGCGGGGTACGCGCTGGATGGGCGACTTCCTGCCATCAGTGGTGCGAGAACGCCGACGGACCGGGGTACGACGCCGCCGGGCCCAGCTGCCCTTCGATGCGCAGCAACT
>SXQZ01000200.1 GCA_005792725.1 Actinomycetota bacterium | reverse complement strand
CGGCGCCCGTGCCGGCGCCGACGGCCCATGCCGCGGTACGGGACTAGGCGTCCTGGATCTGGCACGCTTTGATGATGAACGAGTCATGGGGGTGGGCGGGCACGGTCGAACAGTTCCTCGCCATGCCAATTGCCGACTGGCTCAGATCCCTCGCGGAACACCACGAGCGCCTCCTGGGAATGCCCCCGGCTCAGTCTCAGACGGATGCGTGGCGTGAGGAGCACCCTGTGCTCGTTGCGGCCTTCACTGAGTGCTGTCGAACCGATGCACGCGCGTCCCAGTGGGCGGTTATCTTCGAGTATGAGTTGCCGTTCGAGGGTGGGCGACGCCCCGATGTCGTTGTACTCGCCGGCTCATCCATCGTCGTCCTGGAGTTCAAGAGCGATCACGCGGCGTCTCAGGCAGCGCTGGATCAGTCGGCGGCGTACGCCCGCGACCTGGCCGAGTATCACTCTGAGAGCCACGACCGCGTCGCAGGACATCTCGTTGTGCTGCCGCGGGTGGGTGTAGTCGCCTCGGTGCAGGGGCAACCCGCTGCAGGGTCAGCCGAGGTCGCGGACGGCCTCGGCGCGATGGCCTCAGACGGTCAGATCACCCTGGCCGACTGGCTCGACGGTGCGTACGCCCCCCTCCCGTCCTTGGTTGATGCGGCACGCCGGATATTCGAGGACGAAGACCTTCCCCACGTTCGGCGCGCGTTATCTGCTGGCATCCCGGAGACGCTCGATGCGGTTTCGGCGGTCGTTGACAGGGCGCGGGGCACCGGCGGGCGCCACATCGTGTTCCTCACCGGCGTTCCCGGAGCTGGCAAGACGCTTGTCGGGTTACGCGTCGTCTACGAGCGTTCCGGTGATGGCGTCGATGCCACGTTCTTGTCGGGCAATGGGCCTCTCGTCCAGGTACTTCAGGGCGCTCTCAAGAGCTCCGTGTTCGTGCGTGACCTCCACAAGTTCATCCAGAGCTACGGGGTCGAGAACAAGACCCCGCCTCAGCATGTCGTCGTGTTCGATGAGGCCCAGCGCGCGTGGGCTGCCGCGTACATGTCGTACAAGGGCAAGGGCCCAGAGTCAGAGCCGAGCCTGATCGTCCAGGCCGGCGACCGCATCCCTGACTGGGCTGTGCTCGTTGGCCTCGTCGGTGAGGGGCAGGAGATTCACTGTGGCGAGGAAGGCGGCATGCCGCAATGGGATGTTGCGCTCCGCGCTCCGAACACCGCACGGGAGTGGATCGTCCACTGCCCGCCCCATCTCGCTACATCGTTCGCTGGTCACCGTGTGGTAGTCGACCCCACCCTCGATCTCACCATCTCACTTCGCTCGCGAACCGCGATCTACCTACACCAGTGGGTGGCTGCCCTCCTCGAGGGTGATCTCGATCGCGCCGCCGAGTTGGGACGGACCGTGGTTACCGAGGGCTTCCCGCTGTATGTGTCCCGCGACCTCGACGAGATCCGGCGATACGTCGAGGACCGGTTCGAGGCCGAACCAGGAAAGACCACAGGCCTTGTCGCTTCTTCCCACGCGAAGAACCTCGAGCAGCTCGGTATCCGCAACGGTTTCATGGCCACCAATCGTATGAACGTCGCGGCCTGGTACAACGCCCCGCCTGATGATCCGCGGTCAGGGTGTCAGCTCACTCAGCCCGTCACGGAGTTTGGGTGCCAGGGTCTCGAGCTCGACCTTCCCGTGGTCTGCTGGGGGACTGATCTGGTACGGGCGGACGGGGCTTGGCAACACACCCCAACCCGGCGACGGTTCCCCCTCGACAACCCGGTTCAGGTGCTGACGAATGCCTACCGGGTATTGCTGACGCGCGGCCGCGATGGCCTCGTCGTGTTCGTGCCCCAAGACCCTCAACTCGACGAGACGGCCCGCGTGCTGCAGACGTCCGGCTGCCGGGCGATCGTTCGCGCCTCGCCGCCCGGGTAGTGCCCACCCCATGGCGCGCATGCACCCCCCGAGCTGGTCGAGGAGGACGTCAGGAGCGCCGCGGAGGTGGCCGTGTACCACGCGCTCGCGGAGGGGCTGGGGGATGAGTGGCGCGTGTACCACGGGGTCAGCTTCCTCCGGCGCGACCACGCGACGGGTGCGCGGCCGGACGAGGTGGACTTCGTGCTGGTCAACCCCGACCGGGCGATCATCTGCCTCGAGGTGAAGGGGGGCGGGATCGAGAGCCGGGGCGGTGAGTTCCTGCGCATCACCGCGACGGGGCGGGAGCACATGCCCAATCCCTTCACCACCGCGCTCGACCACCGGTTTGAGTTCGCCCGGTTCATTGACGACCACCGGCCGCCGGTGCGCACGAAGGAGGTCTTCTTCGTGCATGCGCTCGCCGTGCCCGACATCAGCGTGCACGCCTGGCAGCTGGCGCCCGATGCGCCCGAGGAGATCGTGATCGACCAGATCGAGATGCGCGGCGGGATGGCCGGCGCCCTCGCGAAGGTGCTCGCCTACCACGAGGGCTCGCGCGACACGCGCGTGGCGCCGGGAGCGGAGATGGCCGGGTTCCTCGACGCCCTGCTCGCCCCGGCGGTCGTCTGCGAGGTCACCCTCGCCAACGCGATCAACATGGATGAGGACCGCATCGTGCGCCTCACCGCGCAGCAGATGGGCGTGCTCAACACCTGCGCGCGGGTGCCACGGCTGGCCGTCACCGGGATGGCCGGATCGGGCAAGACCCTGCTCGCGATCGAGCACGCCAGGCGCCGCGCCGCCCTGGGGCGGGCCGTGCTCTACGTCTGCTTCAACCGGGCCCTGGCCGACGACCTGAGCGTGCGGATCCAGGTTGCGGGGCTGCGCATCACCAACTTCCACAGGCTCTGCGTGGATGAGGCGCTCGCCAACGGGGTCACGCCCACGTGGCACCGCCTGGCCGACGCGCCGCCCGAGTACTTCGAGGCGGAACTGCCCGACCTGCTGTGCGACGCGGCCATCGCCCGGGGCGGCCTGTTTGACGACATCATCATTGATGAGGCCCAGGACCTGCGCGAGCACTACCTCACGGCGCTGCTGTCGACCCTGCGGGATGAGACCACCGCGCACGTGTGGATCTTCCGGGACGACAACCAGCGGGTGTTCGGCGACGGGCCCACAGTGCCCGATGGCTTCCAAACCGCCGACCTCGACGTGAACTGCCGCAATACGCGGGCCATCCACGCCCTGCTCGCCGGCATGTACGAGGGCGTGCTCCACCCCGAGTGCATCGGGCCCGAGGGGCGCCCGGTCGAGTGGGTCGAAACGGGCGACGAGCCGGCTGAGGTGGAACGGGCGATCGAGCGGCTGTGCGTGGCGGGGGAGGTGCCCTACGGCGAGGTCGTGGTGCTCTCGGCCCACCCCATCACCGCGTCGCGGGTGGGGTGCGGCGAGTACGGGGCCTTCGCCTTCACCAGTCGGCGGTGGGGGTTCACCGACGACCCGGATGACCCGCGCCCCAGGGTCCGGTTCGAGTCGGTGAGGGCCTACAAGGGCCTTGAGGCCCCGGTGGTGGTCCTGTGCGAGATCGGTGACATCACGGATGCCGAGGAGCGCCGCCGCGCGCTGTACGTCGGTGCCTCACGTGCCCGGAGCCACCTCGTGGTGGTGGGTTCGCCGGGCGGGCTCGGCTAGGCCCGCACCTCCCGTCGGCCGACCGCTGCCCGGGCGCCGCCCGTGCGCCGGTCGGCCCCGGGGCCGGCGCCGGGGTCCCCCGGGGGCGGGTTACACCACTTCTACCGACGTGACCCTCGGGGTGCCGGCGTGCCCCCAGCGAGGTCCCGGGTGGGCGGGCGGCGGCGCGTCTGCCCTCTCCGTCAGCGTCAGGTGGGATGGCCGGGGGTGGGGATGCAGGAAGTGGGCATCGCCGCAACCTTCGCCACCGGGCACACCCGCTCGAGCCCCGGGCAGCCCAGGCACCGGGGGTCGGGTGACGAAACCGCGTTGATGGCCTCGGCGGTAAGGGTGGCGTGCACCTCGCCGGCGAGGCCGTCCCGCAGCGCGGGCAGGCCCGCGCGGTCACACTGGTAGTGCTGCTCGTGCCCGTCGCCCTCCAAGTGCAGCCACAGGGCCTCGACGTGGCCGGGCCCGTCCTTCATCTCAAGCAGCGCCAGGGAGTAGATGCGCCGTTGGAGGTCGTAGTCGGCCTCGTGCTCGTCGAAGTGGGCCCCGGTCTTCCAGTCCACGATGAGCACTGACCCATCGGGCAGCGTGGCCAGCACGTCAATGACCCCGGTGATCAGGTGCCCGCCGATGAGCGTGGCGAAGGGCACCTCGGTCCGGACGGTGGCCGTCCTCAGGGTCGTGGCCACCGGGTGTGCCGTCGCACGCTCGAGGCATGCGCGCAGGCGCTGCCCGTCCGCCTCGGTCACCGGGCGCGGGTGGCTGCGCGCCGCCTCGCGCTGCTGCGTCCTCGCGATGGCCCCGTCAACGTCCAGGCCCGTGCCCCAGTCAACGTGCTCGAGCGTCTCGTGCACCAGCGCCCCGAACCCGCGCCCGTCGCGGTCGGGGTCGCCCGCGACGAGGGTGTCCTCGCCCGTGGTGTCGGCGGAGGTGCGCCGGCCCTCACCCTGCAGGCCCAGGTCGCGCTCCAGGTAGCGGCGCAGGCCGCACTGCCGCCACGCGTCGAGGTTGCTGTAGCTGATGGCGCCGTCCGCCATTGGCCGGGGGCGGGTGGCGTCGTCCTCGGTGGCCGTGGGGTCGGGCTCCGGGGCGGCGTGTGCGGGCGCCGTGCCGGGCGGGGCCGGTGGGGGGTTGTCAGGGTCGAGGCGGCGTACGCGCACCGGCATTTTTGTGCCCGGCACGGTGACGATCCCGGTGGCGCCCGGCGGGATGTACCCGGTGAGGTCGAGGGCCTCCTTGATCACGGTCGTGGCCATGCCCCGCCACGACACCTCGTCCTTGCTGGTGATGTACCCGGTGCCGATGAGCATGAGGTGGTCCTGGGCGCGGGTGATGCCGACGTAGGCCACCCGGCGGCGCTCCTCGCCCTGGGCACGGCTGAGGGCGTCGCGCGCTGCGATGAGCGCGCTGGTGGCGGCCCCCTGGCGGGCGACGCCCACCGCTCCGTCGCGGCCCGCCAGCGTGCGGCTCCTCTCCGCGGGCGGGGACCACGACCTGCGGGTCATGGCGACCAGCGGGAACTCCAGGCCCTTGGCGCCGTACACGGTCATCAGCCGGACGGCATCAACGCCGGCCGGCACGCGCAGGTCAACGGTCTCCTCGGCCTCCGGCAGGCGGTCGAGCACGGCGCGCAGCGAGGGGCCGGTGACCGTCTTCTCCACATGCGCGATGGCGCCGATCAGGCGCTCGAGGTTGCGCAGTTGCGCCCCCGTGGGGTCGTTGGCCTCAAGGGCCAAGTCGTACCCGTGCTCGGTGACGATGGCCTGGGCCAGGGCCGCCACCGGCACCCGGCCGACCAGCGCGGCCACGCGCTGATGGGCGTTGAACACGTCGGGGTTGATCAGCGCCAGATCGTCCATCACCGGGGTGGGGATGACGAGTGCCTTGTCCTCGTCCCAGGTGAGTGAGTGGTTCCTGAGGATGGGGTGGATCTCGGTGGTGGACAGGCCTGCGATGGGGCTGGTGGCCACGCGCAGGAACCAGGTCTGCGCCGGGGGGTCGGCAAGCAATTCCAGATAGGCGATGAGGTCCTGGCACTCGGGGCGCTCCAGCAGGCCCCCCGACATCAGCGACAGGTTGGGGATGCCACGGCGCCGGAACTCGGCGGCGTAGATGCCGAGATACCGGTTGGTGGGGCACAGCACCGCGATGTCCGACAGGGCGAGGCCCAGTTCCCGCGCCTGAGTGAGAATGGCCGGCACGGCGAGCCGCGCCTCGGTTTCGGGGCTCAGGTTGCGGCCATCGCCCAGGGCGTAGAGCACGTCAACGGATGGCGGCTCGCGCGGCGGGTCGCGGGGCGTGGCCCTCGCCTTCATGGTGATCAGCGCCGTGGCGCCGCGGGCCAGCGTGGAGGTGGGGTCGAGGTCGGCGGGCATGAGGATGCGCCCGGCCAGCGCGTTGATGGCGTCGAGTACCGGTGGCTGGGAGCGGTAGTTCTCGTCGAGGGTCACGTTGCCCATGTCGGGCGACTCCACGAGGTCGAGGAACACCGTGACATCGGCGTCGCGGAATCCGTAGATGGACTGGTTGGCGTCGCCCACCGGGATGAGCGCGCCCCCTGGCGCCACCAGGTCCTCCAGCACCGCCATCTGCAGGGGCGAGGTGTCCTGGGCCTCGTCCACGTACACGCGGCGGAACCGGCGGGGGGCGGGGAGGGTGCCAAGGCGCAGCGCCTGCTCGGCGATGTCGGTGTAGTCGGCGATGCCCGCGGCGCTCTTCAGCGCGCGGTAGTGCTGGTCGTACCGGCGCAGCGCCTCGGCGATTGCCAGCGCGGCGGGTCGCAGCCGGGCGTCAATCTCCATCTGCTTCAGGCGTGCCATGCCTGCCTTGGCCGTCTCCAGCAAGGGCTTCAGATCGGCCTTGACCGCGCCCGGCCGGCCGTTGGTCTCGGTCATGCGGCCCGCGGCGAGGAGGGCCAGATCGCTGGTCAACTTCGCAGCCGCCCGGTCGTTGATGCCGGGCGATGCGATGAGCCGCCGGAGCAAGGCCATCACCGCCTCGATCTCGTCCCCGGTCGGGGGCTGCGCTTCCGGCACGTGCAGGTCGGCCATCGCGAGGCGCATCCTGAGCGCGCGATCGTGGAACTCCTGGATCTCCGTGGCCAGGCGCTCGGGCATGGGGCTGAAGGCCTGCGCCAGGACCGTGCGCTGCTCGGGGTCCAGACCCACCAGCACCTGCGCGGCGGCCTCCTGACGCAGGCCCACCAGCAGGCGCTCATCACCGGGGCTCAGTGATACCGGTACGCCGAGGTCCAGCGCACGCTCCAGCACGAGGCGCTGGCATACGGCGTCAATGGTGCCGCACATCAGGCGCAGGGTGGCGTCGCCGGCCCGCTCCGGCGCCATCTCGCGCAGGCGCGCCTCGATGCGCGCGGTCAGGTTGGCGGCGGCCGCGCGCGTGAAGGTGCACACGAGGATGTCCTCGGGCGCGATCTCGTGGTCAATCAGGTCGCGGGCTACAAGCGCGGTGAGGGTGTGGGTCTTGCCCGATCCCGCGCCGGCGGTGAGGGCGAAGTTGCCCGTGGCCGCAAGGGCGGCCGCCTGGGTCCCGGACAGGCCGAAGCGGTCGGCCGGCGCGCTCACCGGGTGCTCCAGGCCGTGGTGGAGATGTACTGGTGGCCGCACCAGGGGGCGTCGCAGGTCTCCCCGGTGTCCCACACCTCCCGGTCGCGGATGCCGTGGCAGGCCGCCGTGGCGCGTTCGATGGCCCGCCTGCTGTCGGCCACCCACTCCTGGTCAACCTCGCCCCCGCCGCCGACGGGCCTGGTGGTGGATCCCACGTGGTCCTGGTGCGCCACCGACACGTAGAGGAAGCCGAGGATCTCGTCGGGCAGGCCGGACCGGGGGCTGCCGGCCGCCATCACGGGGTAGAGGCCCTTCTGCAGTTCATCGCGGCGCCGGGTGCTGTCGGGGATCTGAATGGTGCGCTGCAGTTTCCAGTCGATCACCAGCACGCCGCGGTCGGTCACGTCAACGCGGTCGGCAACGCCGCTGATGGTGAAGCCGTCAACGAGGCCGGTGCTGCGCAGGCGCATCTGCGCTGCCACCGGGCGCCACCCCGGGGCGATCTCGTTCATGTAGTCGGGGTCGTAGTACTTGCGGGCAGTTGACTCGATCCACCCCTCGAGCAGGTCGCGCTTGTCGCGGGGCACCATTGACCACGCGGGGTGGGGGTGGATTGCGGCCATCGCCGCGGCCACGCGTGCGGCGAGGGGTGCCACGTCAACAGGGTCCGTGCCCCCCAGCGTGAGCGCCATGCCAAGGGCGTGATCGGCCACGTTGCCCATGTGCAGGTTGACCCCGCCGCGGCTCCACGGGCGCATGTGGCGCCCCACCATCCAGCCGAGCGGGCAGCGCAGGTACTCCTCGAGCGTGGTGACCGAGATGTTCGGCTTCGGCGTGCCGGGGAACTCCGGCGGGCGCCGGTGGCGCTCCAGGGCGTCGAGCGCGTGGCCCACCGGGCCGGGGTCGGCGATGCCCGCGCGGGCGCGGCCCTGCATGCGCCGGCGCACGGCGGCGCCATCGCGCACCGAGATCACCTCGGGCACGACGCCCTCGGCCTTCTGCACCTGTGTGAACCACGGGGAGGGGTCGCGCGCGATGCCGTCCGGCCCCTCGGGCTGGCGCACCATGGTGAGCGCACCGGTGGCCACGGCCCGGATTGCCAGGAAGTCGGCGCGCTCATCGCGGGGCTGCAGCGCCGGGGCGGCGGCGAGCAGGGCCCGGCTGGTGAAGGGTGACGCCGGGGGCGTGCGGGGCAGGCTGCCCGCCGAGAGTCCGGTCATCACCACGTGGGTCGCGCCAAGTGCTGCCGCTTCGTGCGGGCGCACGATGGCGACGCCCCCGGTGGTTCCCCTGGGCCTCGGGACGGCAACGCTCTCCTCGAGGATCATGTGGGTGCGCGCAGGGGGTGGCACGTCGTGGGCGCGCAGGGTGTCAATCTGCGTGCGCAGGGCATCGAGCCACAGGTAGGCCTGGTGCAGTTGCGGGCCCAGCACCCCGGGGGTGCCGCCCGCCGCCTGATACGCGTGATCCGCGAGACGCAGGCCAACGGCGTGCAGCGCGGCGGCCTCCGTCACCGCGCCGGCCGCGTGGGCCGTGGCCACCGTCTGGATGTCGTCGGCGGTGAGGCCGAGCGCGTGCGCATCGGGGGCCTCCGCCAGGTCGGCCAGGAGGTCGCCGCGCAGACCGGGCTGTTCGTCGGCCACCTGAAGGGTGACGCACAGGCGCTCAAGCATCGAACCCACAAGGGAGTCGCGCATGGCCGCCCCGCGTCCGGCGACGACCGGCAGGCCGCGGCGGGCTGCCGCCGTGATGGCCGCATCGGCGGCCTCGCCGCCCGGCACGCACACCACGATGTCGTCAAGGGGCGTGTCGGCCCCGGCCCACCCGGCGGCGATCTCGATGGCCACCTCAACCTCGTCGTCGGCGTCGATCAGCCGGGGGGTCACCCCGATGACGCCGCTCACGCTCGTCGCGAGCACCTCGTCGTCGGCGTCGATCAGCCGGGGGGTCACCCCGATGACGCCGCTCACGCTCGTCGCGAGCACCTCGTCGTCGGCCTCGATCAGGCGGGGGGTCACCCCGATGAGGTCGGTCATCCCCACCGTGACCACGTCGACGTCGGCCGGGGTGATGCCGATCTGGGCCAGCATCAGGTCGGCGTCCCCGGGCGATGCCGCCAGATGGAGCGTGACGGGTGCATTCGTCGCGAGCGCCATGAGCAGATGGCCCGTGGTGGGGCGCAGGGCCGACGGTGGCGCCACCACCAAGGGGCGGTCGTAGGTGATGCCGGCTGCGGCACGGGCCGTGAGCACCCGGAAGCGCGCGCGGCTCACCACGCCCATCTCGTTCAGCACGCGGCGAAGATCGGCAATGCCGCCCTCAACCGGTGACTGCGCCGGGTAGTCATCGCCCACCCGGTCGTCCAGGTGCTTCAGGTGGCCCACCAGCCGGGCAACGTCGGCGGGCCGGTTCGCGACCGCCCGGAGGACGGGTGGGATGGAGTCGTGGCCCAGCGCCTCGGTGACCCGGGCACGCAGCTCGATGTCATCGAGCGGGGCCGGCACCCCGGCGCGGCTGCCGACATCGCGCCACAGGCGCTCCATGGTGTCCACGGTGCCCCCGAGCAGGGTGCCCTGCCGGGCAGCGGCCCGGGTGAGCACCCGGTGGCGCGCCAGGGCGCTGGCCACGATGAGGCGGTTGTCCGGGTCGTCGTGCCACTCGCGCAACAGGGTTTCCCACACCCGGGCGGGCGTCCCGTGGGTGACCACGCGCAGGCGGCCGGGTGCGGGGCGAGGTGACGTCACGTCCTCATTGTCCCGTGTTCACCGGCGTGACCTTACCGGGGGATCGGCGCTGGCGGTCGCGGGGAGTGCGTCATCTCAGCACGGGCACCGACTCACCTATGGGCGTCGGTCGTCGTCCCTCGTCCGGGAATGCGCATCCGCAGCACGGCCCCAGCACGGCTGCACCGCGCGACGCGGCCATTGGCCCGCGCGAGATGAAGAGTCACAGGAGGTGATCCGGGCAGGCGCCCAAGCGCCGGTCGGGCGGAGGCCAACCCCCTAAGGAACCGGTCATCCGGGCCTGACAGATGGGTACGACGGCGCGCCCACCCTTCGCGTGGTGCGACGTGCCGAGGGGTGGCGGGCCGGGTGGATGACGGGGAGGTGGTGCAGTGAACGACTGGATGCAGGTGGGGATGCCTTCCAATCGTGCGGAGATGCTCTCGGCGGCGGTGGGCGCGAACATGGGCAGTGCGCGGGACCTGCCGATCGCGGTGGCGATGCAGCCGGTGGCCGCCGTCGCCTGGGCGATGGTGGACGGCCTCGCCACCGAGGCCGACCTGTTTGCGGCGGCGATCGTTGCGCAGCACGCCCTCGCGCTGCACGTCGGGGCGTTCCCCGAGCGCGGCCTCCTTGGTCAGGTGCTCTCCGACTGCGCACCCGCGGAGATGGAGCCGCCGCTCGGGGCGGATCCCCCGGCCCGGGATGGGACGGGGATCCGCAGGTGAGTGGGGCGACGGGGAGCGCGGGAACGGCGTCGCCCGCCGGGCGCGCGCGGCACCGGGATCGTTCGCCGACGTGGGCGGTCCGGGGGATGGCGGCATCCCTCGCGCGACAGCCCATTCCTGCGCATCTCCCGCCGATGTCGCTGGTCCGGGGGATGGCGGCATCCGTACGGCGTGGGTGGAGAACGGGGGACCTTCGCGCGTGACAGCACACCCCGATGGACCGCAGCCCCCCGTCACGACCGGGCAACTCGAGGGGATCAGGGACCTCGCGCGCACCTATGTGCGTGAGTGCTCGGACGAGCCGCCCCTCACCCCGGGCGAGCAGGGGCTCGCGCTGGCCCTGGCCGGCGCGATGCCCACCCGGACCCGGGCAGAGTTCGGGGAGGGGGCGCAGGCGGAACTCGCCTGGGTGGTGGCCTGCTGCTGGTTCCTCCGCCAGGCACACCCACGTAACGACCGGCGCGCGGCGCCGCCGCTCTACGCGGCGCTCGACCGGCTCGAGCTGGAGGACCCGGGGGAGTGGGCCAGCGTCCACGCCGACGTCGAGCAGTTGCTACGCGACCACGGCGTGGACGCTGGGCGCCGGGAGGGGCAGGACTGAGCGGCCCCCGTGGGGGCTCCCGTGGATCCCTCCGGGGTCATTCGGGCCCGGGCCCGGGATGACGGCCGTCCGCGCCCGTCGCCGTCGCCGCGGGGACGGGTCGTGTGGGTGCTGACGGGGCGACGCGCCTCCGCGACGTGCCGCCCCGGACCGATGTGGGGAAGGCCCCGGGGCAGGGACCGCCCCCGCCACCCGCCCTCAGGCGCCGGGCCGGGTAAGCAGCCGCAGGAAGGCCCGCGGGCTCATAATTCCTGTCGGCCCCGGCAGGTCGAGCAGGTGGCGATCTCCCGTCACGAGGGCGGCCCGCCACTCCCGGGCGAGGGTGATCAGATACGCGTCCTTGGGATCAGCGACCTGCTCGGTCCCGTCCGGTGGCAGGTCGGGAACCATCCGCGCGCGGTTCACCAGCAGCGCGAGGATTGCGCGCCGCTCCTCGGGGGTGATGACCCCCTCGAACTTCTTGCGCATGAGCACCTGCGACACCTCGGTCACCAACTGACCGCAGGTCAGGAACTCGAAAGCCCCCGTGGCTGTCGCCCGGATGAGGTCGGCTGCCGGCCCGCCGGGGGTGAGTACCGCCGAGACGACGACGTTGGCGTCGAGGATCGCCCGCACGGGCTACCGCGATCGGTCGGCGCGCGCGGCGTGCTGCTCGCGGACCGCGAGGTCCATGATCTCGTCCTCGGTCATGTCGGCGAATTCGGTGTCCGGGATTCGGCCCCAGATTCGCTCGAACACGCCGATCCCGAGGTAGCGGGCGATGGCCTCCTCGATCAGCTCGCCCTCCTTCATCCCCCGGTGGGCGGCAGCCACGCGGGCCGAGCGGAGCACGTCCTCATCGATCGTCAGCGTGGTGCGGGTCTTGGGCATGGCAGACACCATAACATCATGATGTGCAGATGCGCCGATGCGCCGATGCGCTGATGTGCTGATGGGCTACCTGCCGACCACCCCGCGCTGACCGGATATGGACCCCCCACGCTCCGGTCCCGGACGTGCACGCGCCCGGGGGGTGATCCCACCACCCCCCGGGCGCGCCGGGATGCCGCGTCCTACGCCCGGCGGTTCAGATAGCGGCGCACCTGGTTGCGGAGCGTGCGCTGGTCCCAGCCGTTCATGAAGTCGGCGTGCAGGCCGGCGGGGTTACCCGACGACAGCGCGTAGGTGTGCTCCCCGTCGTCCGGCACCCAGAAGACCTCCTCGGTGAGGTCCGGCAGGGCCACGGGGTGCGTGGACGGGCACCGGCTCCCCACCCGGTACGCCACGTGTGCCTGTGTGAGGCTGGTGAGGTTGGTGCCATCCCAGCAACCGGGGAAGCGCACCACGCCGACGACGGCCTCGTCGGGCTCGCAGTCGGGCGGCGCGGCCTCGAGCGGGGTGCCCGGGCGGTCGAACTCGCAGCGCCAGCCGGCGTTCGCCTGCAGCGTGGTGGCCGCCTTGTCGCCGGCGACCATGCTGAAGCCCGCCGGGAAGGCCCGTACCCGCCGGTTGCGCGGCGCCGAGTAGCGCACGCTGATCTCGTCCGGCTCGATGGTGACGGGGTGGGCCGGGTCGTCGGCCACCTGCAGCGCGGGGACCCAATAGGCCGAGCCGTCGCGGCGGGCCATGCATGAGGTCGAGTCGCCGTCCTTGTTGTCGGCCACGAGTGAGGCCGGGGTGGAAGCCGGGTTGATGGTGAACGCACCGAAGAACTGGTGCTCATGGCCAGCCGGCTCCTGACCCGGGAACAGGATGGGATCGAACACTCCCGAGGTCTCGAACTCGCAGGCCACATGGAAGCTGCGTCCACGGCGGGTCCCGGGCCACTGCCAGGTTCCCGGGCCGGCCGCGCGCGGGCTGAACTCCTGATCCACGGGATCGAACGGGCCATCCTGCTGGGCGTTCCCCACGGGTGGGCCCTGCTGGCGGTCCCGCACGGGCGGGGCCGGTGTGGTGCCGGGCGGGTCGGGATGGACGACCCCGATGACCGGGGTCTGCGGGTTGGGCGCGTTCACGGGTTGTGTCGGCGCCGGTTGCGTGACGGGCTGGCGGTGACTGCTGCCCGATCCATGGTTGTGCTGCGCCATGGCGGGTGCGGCGGCGAGCGCACCGGCGCCCGCGGTAGCGGTCACCAGAATGGCGGCGACCTTCTTGGAATTGATGGACACGGTGGGCTCCTTGTCGGGTGCTGAGCGGGAGCCAATGCCCTAGGTGTAAGTGATCCATGTGCGGCGCCTTGCCGAATCGCAATGTTCCGGGAAGCAATTCGTGGGTGCGTTCTGCGCGGCTCGTGTGCCTATGAGATAGCCACGTATTCGTCACGTGATTAGGCGAGAGTCATACGACGGTCTGCGGTCATCCGCCGTATCCGCCGTATCCGCCGTATCTGCGCGGGAGCGTGGGGTGGCTTTCGATCTGGTGAGGCAGGGGTCGCGGCACGAGGTCTGGAGGCGCGGCACGGTGATGGTTCCGATACCCCGCCACCGGCGGAACCTGTCAACCCGAATGAGACACCTGTGCGTGGAATTTAGGGAGCAACCACCTCCCTTGCGGGCCGGTTGATCCAAGCAGCGCTCGGCACCGGGGGCGGTGTCGGCACCCGCCGCACGAACCGTTCCGGGTTCGCGG
>SXQZ01000018.1 GCA_005792725.1 Actinomycetota bacterium | reverse complement strand
GGCTCGCTGCGCTTCGCGGGTGCCGGCTCCGGTTGTCTCGATCAACATCATCATGTTCTCCAGCCTTGCCCTCTAAACAATGGGTCATGGGTGTCTCACGTGACGTTGGCAGAGAGGGCGGGAACTGGACGAGTACGTCGTGGAGCACGGGATCTACCGGCGGTTGGAGGAGGCCTTGGGCGAGGGGTGGTGGCGATGAGCGCGACGTCGCGGAGGTGCTACCGCGTCAGCGCCCATCGTCGTGCGCGTGGTGGGTGGATCGTCCGCGTCCTTGATTTCCAGCACGTCGTTACCCAGGCCGGGCGCGCATCGGAGATCGAGGAGGTCGCGCGGGATGTGATCGCGCTGCTCGAGGAGACACCCCCGGGTTCCTTCGACGTCGAGGTCGTCCATCACGTGGCACGGGGCCTGGATGCGGACATCGCCGAGGCGCGCCGCTTGCGGGCGGAGGCGGACGAACTCACACGGCGCTCGCGCGTCGCGACGGCGGCAGTGGCGCGCCGTATGCGGGAGGCCGGCCTGAGCGTGCGGGAGATCGGCGCGCTCCTGGGCATCGCCCACCAGCGCGCCCAGCAGATCCTCGCCGCGCCCGCTCCCGGCGGCGCCGGTGACTCCCAGGTTGACGCCTGACGGATGCGATACCGCCCACCCTGCTCGCTGGCGGTGACCGCCTGCAGGTACGGGGTTGACGCCTGACGGATGCGATGCCGCCCACCCCGGCGGCTGCGGCGACGGGGCCGGGGCCCGTCCGGCCCCCTACATCTCCCCGGGCCGGGCGTCGGTGATGCCGAGGTTGAAGTAGCGCCACGCCATGGCGATCTCACTCACCCCGAAGATGGCGGCGGCGGACTGCGTGTCCATCCGGTCGTCGGCGGCGGCGCGGACGGCCCCCTCCGGCATCAGCAGGGAGGCGGCGAAGGTGTTGGCCTCGCGCTCGAGCGCGGTGTCGACCGTGGCCGACAGGTCCGACGCCCGGCAGAGGATGGGCCCCGGGGCCGTGGCGCCGCCCTCCTCGCACTGGCACACCCAGTGGCCGATCTCATGGGCGAGGGTGAAGCGCCGCCGCCCCTCGTTCTCGCGGGCCTCGCCCGCGTTGAGATAGACGTAGCGGGTCGCCGGCACCAGCAGCCCGGACACCTCGATCCCGTCGGACTCGACGACGAAGAGGCCCAGGAGGTCGGTGGCCAGGGCGTCCACGGGCACCGCGCCGTCGGGGGCGCCGAAGAGCGCAGTGAACCGTGCGAGCAGGGCCTCGGCGCGCGGGTCGGATCCGCGGCGCCCGTCGGGTGTCATCCCGGCCCGCCCGTGAACAGGTCGTCCACCTCGCCGGGCTCGCCGGGCGGGCCCGTGAGGGCGGCGAGGGCTACCTCAGCGCCGGGTTCGGCTCGCGCGAACACGGCCTGTGGCGAGGCCCCACTGGCCCCCGGCCCCTGGAGCACCAGGGATGCGCGCGCGACTCCCATGACCCGCGCCACAGCCTCGAACACCCGGTCGCGCACGCCCGCCAGGCGCAGCTGGCCGGTCTCGAGTTCGTGGTAGTACACCGCCACCCGTTCCTCCGCGGGCGGCGCCAGCCCGAGTTCGCCACGCAGCCGGCTCACCACCTCGTCGCGGGTCATCCCCTTCGAGGCACGCAGTTCCAGGAGCGGCGGCTGCCCCCGCAGCATGGCCCGCACCATCACCAGGGTCTCGGGCGCGGGGTCGGGCGGGGGCTCGTCGGCCAGCACCAGGCGGATGCGCCGCCCGAGTTCCGCGCGCTCGGGTTCAGGCACGCGCACGAGGAACTCCCCTGCGTCCGGGTGCTCGCCGACCACGTATGCGCGCCGGAACTCCTCGGTGAGCCGGTCAATTCCGCTCATGCGCCCCCCTCCACCAGCCACTCGTGGATGCGCTGCTTCGCGCGGAAGTGGATCTGGTGGGCATTGTTGCCGGTGATGTCCATGGCCTGTGCCACCTCCGGGAGGGTGAGGCCCTCGAGATAGAGCATGGTCATGAGCGTGCCCTCGCGATCGCCGAGGCGCGCGAGCAGCTGCTCGACGACCTCATCCTCCCCGATCCCGTCGATTTCACGCAGGGCCCCGTCGTCCGCGGGCTCGTGCACCGGGCCATCCCCGATGGGCTGTTCGCGCTCGTGGTGTCCGGCCGCGCCGGCCACGAATCCCATGATGGTCCAGTTCGTGATCTGGTAGATCGCCGCGCGGATGGGCACCGGGTACCGGTTGCCGGCCCGGATCTCGCGGATGACGCGCACGAAGACGTCCTGGCGGACTTCCTCCGCCTCGCCGCCGCGGACCTTTCCGGTGGAGCGGATCCACTGCAGCACTGTGTCCCAGTACGTCGCCACGACGGAATCGAGGTCGTAGTCATCACTGGAGAGGCGTCCCGGGTGTTGCGATCCCTTACGCACGTGAGGTGATATTACGTGACCGGGCGGGCGCGGTTCCCCCGCTCCAAGCATCCTTTCCGGCCCCCGTGCGCGCAGTGGGCGGGAGCGCTCGCGGGACGGCGGGGTCGGTGACCCCGACGCCAATTCCAACCCCACGCCCGGTGGGTGGCACCGGGGTTGGGGCCTCCCACCGGGGGGCTGCGGGAGGCCGGCCGGGCCTTCGATCCGGCGCGCGCGACATCTTCGGCGCCCTGCGCTGGACAACGTGCGCGAAGTCGCCTACCTTCCCGTCTGGCACTCAGGCGGGGCGAGTGCCATGCAGATCGCCCCGCAGTCGCAGATATTCGACATGGAGGACAGATGAGCATCACGCCGCTTGGTGACCGCGTCATCGTGACCGCGGGGGAGTCGGAGGAGGTCACGGCCAGTGGGATCGTGCTTCCCGACACGGCCAAGGAGAAGCCGCAGCGCGGCAGCGTCGTCGCTGTCGGCCCCGGCCGCTGGGTCGAGGGCGAGCGCGTGGCCCCGGACGTCGAGGTGGGTGACATCGTCATCTACTCCAAGTACGGCGGGACCGAGCTGAACATTGACGGCGAGGACGTCATCGTGCTCAGCGAGCACGACATCCTCGCGAAGCTCGACGCGCCCGCACCGGCCGCGAAGGGCAAGAAGTAAGGCACCTCGGAGAACCGCGAAAGGACGCGTAAGAGAATGGCCAAGGAGATCAAGTTCCACGAGGAGGCCCGCCGTTCGCTTGAGCGCGGCGTGAACATCCTCGCCGACGCCGTGAAGGTC
>SXQZ01000199.1 GCA_005792725.1 Actinomycetota bacterium | reverse complement strand
GTCGTGGACGCGCCCGGCGCCCTGCCATCGGCGGTGGCCGACGTGCTGGCCCGGGCCGCGGGCGGGCCGGCGGTGCTGGTGGCGCGGGTGGAGGGGCTCACCCCGCCCGTGGGCGGTCCACTGGGCGGTGCGTTCTAGGGTGCGGTGATGGAGCCGCTGGCCGACAGGCGGGCCGCCGCCCGGCCGAAATCGGCCCGCGAGAGAGCCGCGACGTCGCTGATGCTCGCGCCGCCCGGGGACGGCACGCCATCGCTGGAGAGCCGCGTGGGCACGAGGCGGCCCGAGAGGAAGCGGCCGTCGGCCGCCATCTTCACCTGCAGCACCCCGCTGAGTCCGTTGTAGGAGCGTGTGTTGAAGACCCGGTAGCCCATGAAGTTACCGAGGCTGTAGGCGATGAGGCGTCCACGGCGGAATTCCATTCCGCGCATCACGTGGGGGCCGTGGCCCACCACCAGATCGGCCCCGGCATCAACCATTCCGCGCGCGAGGCCGCGGGTCCAGCCCCGGGGCTCGGCGAGGTAGGACTCCGAGCCCTCCGGAACGTGGCGGTATGCGGCGCCCTCGGCCCCCACGTGCATGTTGGCCACGACGATGGGTGCCAGTGCGGCGGCCTTGCGCACCAGGCGCTGCGCGCCGGGGATGTCCATCGCGTCCTGGCTCCACGGATAGGGTGACACGCCGACGAATGCCACCTTCGTGCCGTCCGCGGTGCGCTGCACGGCGATCTCCCCGGGGCGGCCGGTGTGCAGGATTCCCACCGACTCGAGGGCCCGGATCGTGGAGCGGAGCCCCGACGGCCCCCAGTCGTTCGAGTGGTTGTTCGCGAGGTTCATCACCGTGAACCCGGCCTTCTTCAGGTTGCGCACGTACTCGGGGGGGCTCGCGAAGGCGAAGCACGAGCCGGCGCTGCGGCCCGCACACTTCGTGCTCGTGCCCGTTGCGAGCGCCGACTCCAGGTTGCCGATCACCACGTCGCCCTTCAGCAGGGGCTTCACCGCGTTGAACAGGGTGGACCCCCCCGCCGGGGGGAGGCCGAACTCCGGGGTGCCCATGACGGTATCGCCGACGGCCGCGAGCGACACCCCGCCGCCGGTGGGCGTGGTGGGGACGGGCGTCGTCTGCGCGTGGGATGCCACGGCTGCGGCGTCGGACCCCGTGCGCACGGACGTGCCGGTGGGAACGTCGGAGCCCCACCCGTTCCCGGACGCGATGACGGCCACGAGCCCGAGTGCCGCAATGCTGCACAGCGCCGCGAGGGCACGGTTCTGGCGGACACGGGTGGACGTGCGCCGGCGGCGGGGTGGGCGGGATGACCGGGACGACATCACCACGAGGTTAGCCGCGCGCGCCGCCGCTCCTGCCGCCCCGGGTGCCGGCCCGGGACGGCACGCGCTCCCCGCTCAGGTCAGGGCGGCCACGAGCGCGTCGGTGGCCTGATCCCGGCCCACGCCCGGCGACAGGTCGGCGAGGCTGGCCGTGCGCGCGGCAAGATCGTCGGCGGCGCCGGTGGGCGCACCCACGGCCCGGGCCAGTCGGCCCGCGTCGAGCCGCATCGGCACGCCCACCTGGATGATGCCGCCGGCCTGGCGCCGCACCTGCGACAGTCCGACCACCTTACGGTCGCCCACCACGACCTCCCACGGGGAGAGGCCCCCGAAGCACATCGCCCCGGCCACGCCGCGCGGCCACGCCCGGGCCTCGACGGGCGGCACCGCGCGCGCGCCGGGGATACCCAGCCCGCCCAGCGCGGACGCCACGGCCTCACCCACCCACCGGTAGGCGCTCACCACGTCCGCGGGGAGCAGGCGGTGTCCCGCGGGGATGACGATGTCAATGGCGATCAGGTCGTCATCCCACAGCACCGGGCCGCCGCCTGACAGCCGTGGCACCACCGCCAGCCCCTCCCGGGCGGCCGCGCCGGGGTCCACCTGCGCCCGCTGGGCCCGCCCCACCGTGATGGCCGCCGGGGCCACGGCGTGCACCACGACGACGGGGCCCTCACCACGCTGCAGCATGTCCACCGAGCCCGCCAGCGCCTCGGGCACGGTGCGGGTGGGTGGCCGCACCTGCGGCCATGCGCGGGGCGGCACGGCGCCCGTCCTACGAGAGGTAGGGCGCCGTGCCCTCGCCCTGCTGGGCGGCGTCCATCACCATCTCGCTGATGGTCGGGTGCGCGTGGATGATCTCGCCGAGGTCGCGCATGGTGTAGCCGTCGCTCATGGCCACGCCCACCTCGTGGATCATCTCCACCGCATGGGCGCCCATGATCGTGGCGCCCAGCAGCAGGTCCGTGTCCGCGTCGGCGATCAGCTGTGCGAAGCCGTCGGGCTCCCCCTCGCCCAGTGCCTTGCCCGACCCCGCGAAGCGGGCCTGTCCCACCTTCACCGTGATGCCCTGCGCCTCCGCGGTGTCGCGGTTCAGCCCCACCGTCGCGATCTCGGGGTGGGTGTAGATGCACGACGGCACCACGGTGCGATCCATGGGGACCATGTGCGGTCCCAGGATGTTCTCGGCGGCCCGGGCGCCCTCGGCCGAGGCCAGATGCGCCAGCTGCAGGCCGCCGATGCAGTCACCGACGGCCCACGCCTTCGGGTTGGCGGTGCGCAGGAACTCATCCACCACGATGTGGCCGCGCTCGTCCACGGCGATGCCGGCCTCCTCCAGCCCGATCCCCGCCGTCTGGGGCCGGCGGCCGATCGAGACGAGCAGCGTCGCGGCGGTCATCTCGGTGCCGTCGTCCAGGCGCACGGTCACGCCGGAGTCCGAGTAGGCGGTGACCTCCTCCAGGCGGCGACCCAGGTGGATCTCCGCCCCGTCCTTCTCGAGGGTCTTCTGGAACTGCTTCGCGGTGCGCTGGTCGATGCCGGCGAGGATGCGGTCCAGCACCTCGACCATGGTCACCGTCACGCCGAGCGGCTGGAACAGGCTCGCGAACTCGCAGCCGATGACCCCCGCGCCCAGGATGATCATGCTGCCGGGCACGTCGGGCAGCGCCAGCACGTCGTTCGAGGTGAGCACCGCCGGATGGTCCATATCGATCCCGGGCAGGCCCGCGGGCTCGGTGCCAGTGGCCACGATCAGGTGGTCGTACCCGTGGCGGGTTCCATCCACCACCACGGCGTCGCCGTCCACCACGCCCTGACCCCGGACGACGGTGACGCCCTTGCGCGCGCAGGCCGCCTCCACGCCCCCGCGCATCTTGAGGACGATGTCGTCCTTGCGCGCCATCATCGTGGCGAAGTCGTAGCCCACCTCGCCGACGAGGATCCCGAACTCCTCCGCCCGGCGGACCTTGCGCAGCAGGTCCGCCGCGGCGAGCAGCGCCTTCGTGGGGATGCACCCCCAGTTGAGGCAGGTGCCGCCCAACTCGGCGCGCTCGACCAGTACCACCTGCGCGCCCAGTTGGGCGGCGCGCAGGGCCGCCACGTCGCCGCCCGGTCCGCCACCCAGCACGACCACCCGCGGGCCATCACTCACGTGAACGTCATCTCCCTGCCCGCGAGGGCGTCCGCCAGCACGCGCGCGTGCTCGGCCTGGTGGGTCTGCGGGTAGCCCTCGCTCACCGATGCGCGCGCGGGCCGGCCGACGTATCCGAACCGCTCGATCGGCAGCAGCCGCTCGGTGCGCCGCGTCACGAATGACCAGGCCCCCATGTTGCGCGGCTCCTCCTGCACCCACTGGACGGTCTCGAGGTGGGGATACGACTCGAACAGGTGCAGCAGCTCCTCGCGCGGGAACGGGTACAGCTGCTCGATGCGGCCGATCGCCACCTCGGGGTGCGCCTCGCGGTCCGGGTGGCCGTCGAGTTCGTGGAAGATCTTCCCGGTGCACAGCAGCAGGCGGGTGACCGCGGCCGGGTCGGTTGCGCGGGGGTCGGCCAGCACCGGCTCGAACCGGCCGCTGGTGAGGTCGGCCAGGCTGCTCGCGGCGGCCCTGGCCCGCAGGAGGCTCTTCGGCGTGAACACCACGAGCGGGCGGATCTCGTCGAGCAGCCCCTGGCGGCGCAGCAGGTGGAAGTAGTTCGCCGCGGTCGAGCAGTTGGCGATGCGCATGTTGCCCTCGGCGGCGAGGCGCAGGAACCGCTCGGGGCGGGCGGAGGAGTGCTCGGGTCCGTTGCCCTCGTAGCCGTGGGGAAGCAGCAGTGTCAGGCGCGACCGCACGCCCCACTTGGCCTGCCCGGCCGCGAGGAACTGGTCGATCATGACCTGCGCACCGTTGGCGAAGTC
>SXQZ01000198.1 GCA_005792725.1 Actinomycetota bacterium | reverse complement strand
CATCTGCGGGTTCCAGCGGCGGGTCTGGTGGCCGAAGTGGACTCCGGACTCCAGCAGTTGCTTCATGGTGACGACGGACACGCGTCTCGTCTCCTCGGTCGGTTGGATCAACAGTCCCGGGTGCGTCCGAGGGGAACCGGCCGTGCCGGTCACCACCCCCCGGATCCCTGCCCCCGGGCTCGGGTACATGGATCGGCCCCCTGATGGGGCCGACCGCCAATACTAGCCTGCCTCCGCCGACCGGGCACGGGCACCGGCGAGCGCCGCCGCGAGATCGGCGGGCAGGGGGCTCTCGAGAGCCACCGCCTCCCCGGTCACCGGGTGCGGGAAGGCCAGGCGGTACGCGTGCAGGAACTGCCGGCCGAGGCCGTGGTCGGGTCGGCCGCGCCCGTACACCGGATCCCCCAGCACCGGAAACCCCGCGTTCTCGAGATGCACCCGGACCTGATGGGTGCGCCCGGTGTCCAGCCGGGCCTCGACGAGCGCGAGGGGCCCGATCTCCTCGAGGCGGCGGAAGTGGGTGACGGCCTCGCGACCACCCACCGCCAGGACGGCCTGCCGCGTCCGGCGTCGTGGATCGCGTCCGACCGGCCTGTCCACGGTGAGGGCCGGGGGGAATCCTCCGTAGACCAGCGCGAGATAACGGCGGTCGATCTCGCGGTCCCGCATCATGCGACCGAGCCGTCGGTGCGTGCGGTCATCCCTCGCCACCAGCACGAGCCCGGAGGTATCGCGATCCAGGCGGTGGACGATTCCCGGTCGCTCCGGATCGTCGCCACCGGCGATGCCCCCGCCCAGGAGCCCGTGCACGAGCGTCCCCGTGGCGTGTCCACGTGACGGATGGGTCACCATCCCGGCCGGCTTGTCCACGACGAGCAGGTACTCGTCCGCGAAGACCACGGGCACGGCGAGGTCCTCGGGCCGCAACTCGCCGGGCGTTGCACGAACGGGCAGCGTAACCTCAATCACGTCGCCGCGCGCCAGCGCATGCCGCTTGGCCCGTACCTCCCCGTTCACCCGAACCGCACCATCCCCGATGAGGCGCTGGGCCTCCACCCGGCTACCGATACCCGGGGCACGTGCGAGCACGGCGTCGAGCCGCGACCCGGCGTCATCCGACGAGGCGGTGACCCGCAGCACGGGGGCCTCAGTCATCGCCCGCCGGGAGCACGATGGCGACAACCAGCACGATGGCCCCGGCGGTCACCGCGATATCGGCGACGTTGAACGGCGGCCACGGGCCGATGGCGATGAAGTCGGTCACGCCGTGGCGGGTGACCCGGTCGATCAGGTTGCCGATGCTGCCACCGAGAAGCAGCCCGCCCCCGATCGCAACGAGGCGATGCTGCCCCGCATAGGTCACGAGCACGAGGGCAATCACGGCGATGGCCACGGACGTGAGCACCGCGACGACCCCGGTGCTCCCCGAGAACAGGCTGAAGGCAATCCCGGTGTTGGTGGCGTGCACGAGATCCAGCCCCGGGATCACATCCACGATCTCCCCGGGCCCGATCGTCGCACGGATGATCATCTTCACGATCTGGTCCGCGACGATCACGGCGAGCGCGATGAGCGCCATGACGACGTACCGCCGCCCCGCCTCCCGACGCAGACGGCGTGCGACCACGTCGGACAGCGCCTCGTGCAGGGTGCGCCCGTCCCGGGTCACGCGGTCCCCTCGGCGGAGGCGGGCGGGCGGCTCACCCCAGGGACTCCCCGAGCCGCGCGAGGGCCGCTTCGAGGGACGCCACGTCCCCATCGATCTCGATGACCTTGCGGGCACCCGATGACCCGCGGCGCACACGCACGGCGGACGCCCTCACCCCGGCCACATCCGCGAGGTAGGCGCACAGGGCGGCGTTTGACTGCCCGCGGTGCGGGGCCGCGGCGATCTGGATGCGCACCGCGCCATCCTGCACCCCCACCGCAACCGTGCGCCGGGACCGCGGGACCGCCTTCACGGCCACCACGACGCCACCCGCCCGCGGCGTGACCCACTCCGGCGTCAGGGCGCTCAGAAGGCCTCCATCGCCCGGACCACAACCGCATTCACCACGTACAGCGCCAGCAGGGCAACGACCGGGGACAGGTCGAACATGCCGATCCCCGGGATCACCCGGCGGAAGGGGCGCAGGTACCACTCGGTGCTCTCGTGGAAGAACCGGTACAGCGCCGACCCCACCCGTCCCGCCGGGGCGGCCGGCAGCCATGACAGGAGGATGCGGATCAGCATCACGACGAGGAACACCGTGAACAGCGCGTTCACGTACTCGATCGCGAGGACCACGGGCGGCCCTAGAGCTCTGCGGCGCGCGCGGCCGCAGCGGCAACGGCGCCAGCCATCGCGTCGCCCGCGCCCATCTGCTCGAGCACGGCCACCCCGGCGGCGGTGGTACCGCCCGGCGATGTGACGCGCGCCTGCAGCGCAGCGGGATCCTCGCCCCCGTCGAGCAGGTGTGCGGTGCCCGAGAACGCGCCGCGTACCAGCGCGCGCGCCGCGTCGGCAGGCAGCCCGCCCGCGACCCCGGCACGTTCCATGGCGGCCGCCAGATAGGCCACGAATCCCGGCCCCGAGCCCCCGATGGCCGTCGCCAGACCGAATAGCTCCTCCTCCAGTGGCACAACGGCTCCCAGCGGATCGAGCAGTGCGCGAACCGCGCGCTCGCGTTCGGGATCCAGCCCGGAGGTCGCCATGGCCATGACCCCCCTCCCCCCGGCCACGGCAAGGTTCGGCATCAGCCTGACGATGGGATGGCCGGGCGCGACCGCGGCGAGGCGCTCGGTGGGCCATCCGGCCGCGACCGAGATGAGCACCGCATCGCGTCGCAGACGCGGCAGAAGGCCGGACAGGACGGCGGCGAGGTCCTGGGGCTTGACGGCGAGGATCACCGGGTCACAGGCGGCAGCGTCCCCTGCGGTCGCCCCGACCCGCCCGGCGACCTCATCGGCCCGGCCGGGGACCTGGTCCTCTACGACCACACGCGCGTGCTGCGCGAGACCGGCGGCCATTGCGCCACCCATCGCGCCCACGCCCACGACGCCACTGGCGGGGGCAGGCTCGCTCATGCGGTCAGTACTGGTTGAAGAAGCCCTTTTCGAGCAGGCGCGCCCTCTCCTCCGCCGATACCTCGACGTTCCTGGGGGTGAGCAGGAACACCTTGTCGGCGATGCGGGACATGCCCCCGTCAAGGGCGTAGGTGAGGCCGCTGGCGAAGTCGATGAGGCGCTTCGACAGGGCGGTGTCGGCCGTCTGCAAGTTGAGGATCACCGGAACCGAGGCCTTGAACTTGTCGGCGACCTGCTGGGCGTCGTTGAAACTGCGTGGCACCACCAGATTGACCTCGACCCCGCGTGCCGAGCGCGCCGCCGACCCCGCAACCGGGCGGACGGGGTGCGATGGCGATGGGATGCCCGGGTCGGAATAGATGTCGTCGAAGTCGTCACTGCGCGACGACGCACGGCGCGCGCCGCGGTCACGTGAGGGCCGTTCCTCGCGATGGCCGCCGTCACGGACGCGGGCGTTCGTGTCGCGGTCGGGACCCTCCTCGTACTCGTCGTACTCGTCGTACCCGTCGTATCCGTCGTCGGCCATGCCGAAGTACGCGAGGGTCTTGTGCCAGTAGTCAGTGATCGCCATCTACGGTTGCTCCATCCGGGTCCGGTCGATTATTCCCCGTCCGATGCGCACCATGGTAGCGCCCGCCTCGACGGCAACGACGAAATCCTGCGAGGTGCCCATCGAGAGCTCGCGGAGGTCATGGTCCGGAGCCCACCGTGCAGCGAGTCCATCCCGCAACTCCCGAAGGCGCTCGAACCAGGGACGCGAGGCCTCCGGGTCGGTCGTGAACGGGGGCAGCGCCATCAGGCCGCCCACCGTCACACCCGCGCGACCCGCGGCCGCCAGGGCCGCATCGAGGCGGTCGGGCGCGAATCCGCCCTTGGTTGCCTCGGCCGCCAGGTTCACCTGGAGCAGCACCCGGGTCCCGGCGCCCGCCCGGCGCCCGATCTCCGCGAGGAGCGGCTCCCCGTCCACCGAGTGGATGAGCCGCACGCGCGGCACGACGTCCTTCACCTTCCGCGACTGGAGGTGGCCGATGAAGTCGAACACCACCGTGCCGCCGATCACCGCCTCCTTCGCGACAAGGTCCGCAAGCCGGTTCTCCCCCACCACCCGTACCCCCGCCGCGACCAGCGCCGGGGCCTCCTGCGCGGCGACGTACTTGCCGGCCACCACCACCTCCACCGCTCCGGGCGGCCGCCCCGACACCCGGCAGGCGCCGTCAATCCGCGCCTGGACCCCTGCGAGCGCCTCGCGCAGGGCGACCTCGTCGATCATGACCGCGCCTCGATCCAGACGATGCCCGCCTGGCGGCCGGTCGCGGCCCCGTCGCGGCGGTACGAGAAGAAGCGCCCGGCATCACAGGCCGTGCAGGCCTCCACGACCGTGACCCGGTCACGGCCCACACCCGCCCCGGCCAATGCCTGCACGCACGCGGCGCCCAGGTCCACGGCGTCCCCCCGGATGACATCGCGCCCGAACTCCCCGGACATGGCGTCGCGCATCCGGGCATCCACCGGGTAGCAGCAGGCGCCCACCCGGGGGCCGACGGCAGCCCGCACGGCACCCGGTTCGCACGGCATCGCCGCAACGGCGGCCCCGATCACACCGCCCAGGATCCCCCGCCAGCCGGCGTGGATGGCCGCGACCGATCCGCCCCCGGCATCCCACATGACGACACTGGGACAATCCGCCCCCAGGGCGAGGAGGGCGACGTCCGCGTTCCCGGTGACCGCGGCATCGGCCTCCGCGAGGCCGTCCAGCGATCCCGTGAACGCTCCGGCGCCGCCGGCGGGCCCCACGCGGACAACGCCCGCACCGTGCATCTGGCGGAGCACCACCGCGGTGCGCTCGTCGAATCCCAGGGCCCCGGCCAGCATCCGCCGGTTCGTGCGGACGACACCGGGGTCATCGCCCGTGGTCGCAGCGAGGTTCATGCCGCCGAATGGGCCGCAACCCATCCCCCCCCGCCGTGTGGTGAACAGCGCCCGCACCTGCGGCGTGCCGGTGTCCACCTCGATGACGGGGAGGCTCACCGCAGGCGGCCGGCCTCGGCCAGGGCGAGCGCCATCTGCTCACCCTGTCCGGTGACCTCGCCATCGAGAACGGCGGCCCGCACGGCCCGCAGACTCGCGCCGATCCGGGGGCCGGGGCGCACGCCTGCCGCCACCAGATCCGCACCGGTCACGGCCGGCGTAAGATCGCGCCACTCGTCCCACCACCGCTCCACAACGTCCGCCCCACCCACGAGTGCACCGACCTGCGTGGCAGCCGGCAGCGCGCCGAGCGCCGCATCGATCCGCGACGGCGTGCCGACGTCCCTCAGGCCTGCCGACAGATCAAGGCCGGAGCGCACCTCCCGTGCGACGGCACGGGCCCACCCGGGTACCGCCGCGTCGCGTACCGCGTCCTCCGTGACGCCGATCCCCAGGCGCAGCGCCCAGACGCCGACCGGAGGCGCGGCCGGTCGGCGCAGCGCGGCATCGAGCGCGCCGAGCCGATCCGCGCGGGCGGGGGCCGGATCCGGCCACGCGAGGCCCAGCGCCTCGCCCATGCCCAATGCGACCGCGCACGCATCCTCACCCAGCAGCCGGGTGGCCTCCTCGGCGACACGGCTGCGATCGAGCGTCGCCGCCGCCGCCGAAATCCGCGCCTCGGCCTCGGTGCCCACCTCCAACCGGAAGCCGAGTCTGGCCGCATAGCGCACCGCACGCACGACCCGGCTCGGGTCCTCGGCGAATGCACCCCCCCGCAGCGCGCGGATCCGCCCCGCCCCGAGATCCGTGCGCCCGTCGTGCGGATCAACGAGGCCACCCTCACCGGCGCCGTGCAGCACGAACGCCATCGCGTTGACGGTGAAGTCCCGGCGGGCAAGGTCGTCGGCGAGGCTGCCCGGGGTGACATCGGGCAGCGCACCCGGGTGCCGGTACGACTCGCGCCGGGCGCTCACGATGTCCAGGTGCTGCCCGTGGGCGAGTTCGATGCGCGCCGTCCCGAATCGCGCATGCGTGATCACGCGTCCGCCGAGCGCCTGCCCGATCCGGCCTGCGAGGGGCAGCGCGTCGCCCTCGACCACCAGGTCGAGGTCGGGGCCGTGCCGCACCCCGAGGATGGCATCGCGGACGGCTCCGCCCA
Organism: Actinomycetota bacterium; assembly: GCA_005792725.1. Classification (GTDB taxonomy): domain Bacteria; phylum Actinomycetota; class Thermoleophilia; order Miltoncostaeales; family Miltoncostaeaceae; genus SYFI01. Next base: position 4,890 of record SXQZ01000198.1, on the reverse strand, counting down.
CGAGGGACACGCGCGGTGCGTCGGGCGGCCAGACGATCCGGTGCAAGACGGGATTGCGTGCGACCCACCCCGCCACGGCGCTAGCATCGGCATCATGGGAGATCACATCGCCGCCGATCTCGCGGCCTCGGCGCCCATCGCCATCCCGGGCCTCAGCGAGGCGATCGCACGCTGGGAGAACCGCACGCTCGCGGACCTGCGCGCGGCCTCCGCACGGCACCGGGACGAGGTGCGCCGCTGGGCCGGGGACCCCGGGAATGCCGAGCGGCCCATCTCCGACGCCCCGTTCTACCTGGACCGCATGGCGGTTGAGGTGATCATCGAGCGGCGGTACTTCATCGAGTAGGGCGTCACCCGGCGGCCCCGATGACGGCGACCGCCTCGATCTCGACGAGGGCGCCGGCCGGGAGCGCCACGACCCCGATGGTCGCGCGGGCGGGGGGCATCTCGCCGAACGCCTCCGCGTACGCCGCGTTCATCTCCGGGAACGCCCCGAGGTCGCCCATGTACACGGTGGTCTTCACCACGTCCGCCATGGACCCGCCCGCCGCCGCCAGGATCGCCGAGATGTTCGCCAGGCACTGCCGCGTCTGCCCCGCAACGTCCGCGGCCGCCGGCTCACCCGACGGCAGGAGGGGAACCTGCCCTGCCACCCACACGGTCTCCCCTCCCGATACCGCGATCGCCTGGCTGTACGGGGCCCCGGCGACCGGTGCGGGGGCCGCGCCCGTGCGTATCGCCCTGCGCGCCATCCCTACCTCCTGACCGGCACGCCGTCGCGGGCCATTGCCGCCTTCACCTCACCGATGGTGTACACACCATCATGGAACACCGACGCCGCCAGCACCGCGTCGGCCCGGCCCTTGGTCACTGCCTCGGCGAAGTGCGCGAGCGTGCCCGCCCCTCCCGATGCGATCACCGGCACCGGGACGGCATCGGCGATGGCGGCGAGCAGGTCGGTGTCGAACCCCACCTGCGTGCCGTCGCGATCCATGCTGGTCACCAGCAACTCCCCGGCGCCCCGCCGGGTGGCTTCGGCGGCCCACGCAACGGCCTCGATCCCGGTCTCCCGGCGCCCCCCGGCGAGGTAGACCTCCCAGCCCGTGCCATCGGTGCGGCGCTTCGCGTCAATGGCCACCACGATGCACTGGTCGCCGAACCGCATCGCGGCGCGCTCGACGAGGTCGGGGTCGCGCACCGCGGCCGAGTTCAGCGACACCTTGTCGGCCCCCGCGGCGAGTACCGCCCGGATGTCCTCCTCGGTGCGGAGCCCGCCCCCGATCGTGAAGGGGATGAACACCTCCTCGGCCGTCCGCTCCACGAGATGGACGATGGTGTCGCGCTCCTCGTGCGTGGCGGTGATGTCGAGGACGACCAGCTCATCGGCGCCCTCGGCGTCGTAGCGCGCGGCGAGCTCCACGGGGTCGCCCGCGTCCCGGATGTCCACGAAGTTGACACCCTTCACCACCCGCCCGCGGTCCACGTCGAGGCACGGGATCACCCGGATCATCGCGGTGAGGCCGCCAGCGTCGCGAGGGCGGCGCCGACCGTGAACCGCCCCTCATACAGGGCACGGCCCACGATGACGCCACGGACGTTCGGGAGCCGCAGGGCAGCGAGGGCCGTGAGGTCGTCGAGCGACGAGATGCCACCCGACGCGAGGATCGTCAGGGGCGGGGCCGCGTTGGACACGCGCCGGAGGGCTTCGAGGTTGGGCCCGGCGAGCGTGCCGTCACGAGCGATGTCGGTGTAGAGCAGGTGACGGACACCGGTCCGGGCCAGCTCGGCGGCCACCTCGACGGCCGTGCGGTCCGACACCTGGGTCCACCCGTGCGTGGCAACACGCCCGTCCCGGGCGTCGAGGGCCACCACCAAGCGGTCGCCGAGGCGAGCGGTTGCCCATTGCAGGAACTCCTCGTCCTCGATCACCGCGGTGCCCACGACGATGCGATCCACTCCCGTGGCCATCGCGGTCTCCACCGCGGCCCGATGGCGCAGGCCGCCGCCCAACTGCACGGTCCCGGGGAAGGTCGCGGCGAGTTGGGCGATGATGGGCGCGTGCATGGGGTTTCCCTGCAAGGCCCCATCGAGGTCCACGACATGCAGGTGGGTGGCCCCCTCACGGGCGAACGACCGCGCCTGGGCGACCGGGTCCTCGTTGAAGACCGTCGACCGGGCGAAGTCGCCCTGCACGAGGCGCACGGCCACCCCGTCACGCAGGTCAATCGCCGGGTACAGCTCGATCATGCGGGCACCGCCAGACGGGTGCGCACCCCATCGAGCCAGCGCCCCAGCAGCGCCAGCCCTGACGCGCTCGACTTCTCGGGGTGGAACTGCACGCCGGCGACCGAACCGCGCGCCGCCGCGGCGACGAACGACCCGCCGTGATCCGCGGTCCCCAGGATGTCGTCCGGGTCATCCGGCACGCAGGCGTAGGAGTGCACGAAGTAGTACGTGCGGTCCGCCGGGCCGCCTCCGTCGGGCGCCAGCGGCACGCCGTCGCGCCAGTGGACCTCGCTCCATCCGATGTGCGGCACCTTCCGCTCGGTGCGCAGGCGCACGACCCGGCCCGGGACGAGACCCAGCCCGGGGACGTCCGGACTCTCCTCGCTCCCGTCCATCAGCAGTTGCAGACCCAGGCAGATCCCGAGGATCGGCGTGCCCCCGCCCGCCGCCTCGCGCAGCATGCCCACGAACCCGAGCGTCTCGAGGCGCTCCATGGCGGCCCCGAAGCGGCCGACACCGGGCAGAACGACGGCGTCGCACCCCAGGGCGTCCGCGGGTCGCACCGCCACGTGGACGCGCGCGCCGAGGCGTTCGAGCGCCTTCGCCGCACTGCGGAGATTGCTCATCTCGTAGTCCAGAAGGGCCACCACCGGGGCCCCACCCGCGTGGGTCACAGGCTGCCCTTGCTCGACGGCACGCCGCTAACCCTCGGGTCCAGCGACACCGCCGTGCGCAGCGCGCGGGCGACACCCTTGAAGCACCCCTCGATGACGTGGTGGGCCCCGCCGCCCTGGAGCACGTTGACGTGCAGGGTCATCCGCGCGGCGTTGGACAGTCCGCGAAGGAACTCGGCGACAAGGTCGGTCTCGAATCCGCCCAGCACCATGGGCGCGATCGGTGCGTCGAACGCCAGATACGGGCGCCCGGAGAGATCCAGGGCGACCTGTACCAGCACCTCGTCCATGGGCACCAGCGCGCTCCCGTAGCGCGCGATGCCGCTGCGGTCGCCCAGGGCCCGGTCCAGGGCCTGCCCCATGGTGATGCCGGTGTCCTCCACCGTGTGGTGGCTTCCCGTCGCCAGGTCGCCGGTCGCGGTGACCGCGATGTCGATCAGCGAGTGGCGCGCGAGGAGCACGAGCATGTGATCGAAGAACCCGATGCCCGTGGCGGCCTCGGAGATACCCGACCCATCGAGCGCGATGCGCACCTCGACATCGGTCTCACCCGTGGTACGGCGGATTGTGGCTTCTCTGCTCATTGTGACGACCTGATCTCGGCGGACCGCCGGTGCTCGGGGAACCCCTCCGCGTCCGCGAGGGCCGCGAGGTGCGGTGTGAGAACGTCCACCGCGCCCTGCGGGATGTCCACGAGCGCCATCCGGCGCATGTATGTGGCAGGCCCGACGGCGGACGCATGGCGCGCAGCGCCCCCCGTCGGGAGGATGTGGTTGGAGCCGGCGACGTAGTCGCCGAACGCCGTTGCGCCGAGCGGCCCGAGGAACACGCATCCCGCGCGACGGATCCGTGGCGCAATGGCCCCGGGGTCGGCGAGTGAGAGCTGCAGGTGCTCCGGCGCGAAGGCCTCGGCAAGGGCGATGGCGTCCTCCTGCGACGGGCAGTCGACAAGGGTAATGGTACCAACCGGCGGGTCCGCAGCCGCCAGGGCGGCGTCAATGGCATCGTTCACCGCCGGATCCCACGCGGCGCAGACCGACGGCGAGTCCTCCCCGTGCTCCGCCTGCGCCAGCAGGTCGGCGGCGATTGCGGTCGGGTCCGCAGCGGCGTCCGCGAGTACGAGGAGTTCGCTGGGGCCGGCCACCGAGTCGATCCCCACGTGCCCGAACACCTGGCGCTTCGCCTCCTGCACCCAGGGGTTGCCGGGCCCGGTGATCACATCGACCGGGGTGATGCTGCGCGTGCCGAAAGCCATGGCCCCGATGGCGGCCGCGCCCCCCGCCGCGATCACCTGATCGACGCCGAGGATCCCCGCGGCCGCCAGCACCACCGGGTGGGGCAGCCCGTCGGGCCCGGGGGGCGACGCGACAACGATGCGCTCCACGCGGGCCACCTGAGCCGGCACAACGCCCATGATCAGGCTGGAGGGGTATGCGGCACGCCCCCCGGGCACGTACACCCCCGCCGCACCCACCGGAACCACCCGCACCGTCACGGACTGACCCGCGGGCAGGTCGGCACGGGACTCCACCGGGAGCCCGGCCTCGGCCACGGCGCGCACCTGCGATGCGGAAAAGGCAATGGCCTCGGCGAGAACGGGGTCGAGTGCACCCACGGCCGCCGTGATCGCCCCGGACGCCACGACGGGCGAGTCCCCCGGGAAGTCCGGGGCGTCGAACGTCCGGATCGCCTCCAGCACGGCGGCATCGCCCCGCGCGCGCACCGCCGCGAGGGTTGCGGCCACCGCGGCCGACGGGCCATCCCCGGCGGCGACCCGAAAGGTCGCGGCCAGCGCCCCGGCCTCACCGGCCCCGAGGGCGACCCGGGCAACGGCCCCGCTCAGGAGGTCGCCTCCTCGAATCGCCGCACCAGGGCGTCCATCTCCACCGCGCGCAGCTTGTGGCTCACGCGGTTGGCGATGAGCCGTGCGGTCGAGGTGAAGATCTCCTCCCGCTCGACGAGTCCGTTCTCCCGGAGCGTGCGCCCGGTG
>SXQZ01000197.1 GCA_005792725.1 Actinomycetota bacterium | reverse complement strand
GGGGAAGAAGAAGCGCATGAAGCACGTCGGAAACGTCGAGGTGCCCCAGGAGGCCTTCTTGGCCGTCCTGCGACTGGACGGGTCGTCGCCGAAGTGAGCCCGGGCGATCCCGGGGGGGTCGCGCACCTGTACGTGCACCTTCCGTTCTGCGCCTCGCGGTGCGGGTACTGCGCGTTCGTCGTGGAGGTGGGGCGCGAGGATGCGCAGGATGCCTACCTCGCGGCGCTCCTCGCCGAGCTGGATCGGGAGCGTCATGCGCTGGGCCCCATCGCGACCGTGTATCTGGGGGGCGGAACCCCGACGCTCATGGGCGGGGAGAGGCTGTCGGTGCTGCTTACGGCGATCCGGCCCCTGCTCGCGCCCGGGGCCGAGGTGACCGTGGAGGCCAACCCCGAGACCGTGGATGCGGCGCTCGCGGACGCGCTCTCCGCCGCCGGCGTGACGCGGGTGTCGCTTGGCGTGCAGTCCACGCACGCACACCTGCTCGAGGTGCTCGACCGCCGCGCAGGTCCCGACGACGCCACGCGGGCGGTCGACATGCTGCGCGCCGCCGGGATCCCCCGGCTGTCGGTGGATCTCCTGCTGGCCGTACCGGGCCAGTCGCCTGACGACCTCGCAGCCGATCTCGCCTGGGTGACGGCGGCGGATCCGGAGCACGTGTCGTGGTACGAGCTGGAGTTCAAGGAGGGCAGCGCCATCGCGCGCGGACCCCATACGCCGCCGGATGACGACCTGGCGGCCGACCTCTACGAGCAGGCGGTGGCGGGTCTGGAGGCCGCTGGGTACCGGTGGTATGAGATCGCCAACTTCGCGCGTCCGGGCGCCGAGTGCCGGCACAGCCTCGCCTGCTGGCGGGCGGCGGACTATCTGGGGCTGGGCGTCGGCGCGGTCAGCACCGTGGCGGGCACGCGTTGGCGCAACACACCGGGTACCGACCGTTACATCGCTGCCCTTGGTGCCCGGCGCGCGCCGGCCCGCACCTCCGAGCCGGTGGATGACGGCATGCGACGGCGCGAGCGCTGGATGCTGGGAACGCGACTGGACGAGCCCCTCGATCTCGCATGGGCCGGGCCGCCCGATCACCCGGAGGCGCTCGATGCGCTGGCCGCACGCGGCCTGCTGGAGAGGGGCGAGGGCACCGTGCGGCTCACGCGACGCGGCCGACTGCTCCAAAATAGCGTGGTGCAGGAGATCATGGACTTCGCATGACGACCACCGATACCGACACCGGCCGCACCACCCCGCTCACGCCCCGGCAGGAGGAGATCCTGCGCGTGGTCGTGGAGCGGCACATCGCGAGCGGCCAGCCCGTGGGCAGCAAGCACATCGCGGGGGGCACCGGGCTCGACTGGGCCTCGTCCACGATCCGCAGCGAACTCCACCGGCTCGAGGAGCTGGGCTACCTCAACCACCCCCACACCTCGGCCGGGCGCGTGCCGACCGAGGTCGGGTACCGGTACTACGTGGACGCCCTCGTGCCACGCGGACCCCTGCCGGCGGCAGGGGGTGCGCTCACCCGGACCCTGGGGACGGATCTCGCGCACGTCGAGGTGGACCAGACGCTGCGCCGCCTCGCCGATGCCATGTCGGAGGTCACGGACCTCCTGGGCGTGGTGACCGGCCCGCCCGTGGCATCGGCCACCGTCCGCCATGTCGAGGTGCTGCTCCTTCAGCCGCACCTCGTGACCGTGGTGGTCATCACATCCACGGGCGACGTCACCAAGCGGTTGTTCGCGTTCGAGCGGCCCGTGGACCCGGGCCTCGTGGACTGGGCGGCGGCGTTCCTGAACGAGCGGGTGCAGGGGCTTCCGGTGGGCGCCCGCAGCATTACCGCGCGGCTGGCCGACCCGTCGCTGGGGCCGGTGGAACGGGGCTTCCTTGATGCCCTTTCCCCCGCCCTGGTCGATCTCGAGGAGGACCGCGCCGTGTATGTGGCGGGGCAGGCACGGGTGCTCACCGATGAACGCCGCCGGGAGATCGCCGGGTTCGAGGGCCTCATGCGGGCCCTGGAGCACCGCTATGCCCTGCTCTCGGTGCTGAGCGGCGCCCTCGACGGTTCGCGCGTCTACCTGCGCATCGGGTCGGAGTTGCCGTCGGATCTCTCGGGGGTGTCCATCGTCGCGGCGGGCTACGGTCCCCCGCGGGGCACTCTGGGCGCCGTCTCGCTGATCGGGCCGGTGCGCATGGATTACGCCCTGGCGATCACGACCGTGCGCGAGGCATCTCGCGCGCTGTCGTCCTACGTGGAGGATGTGTACGGGTGAGCGAGGACCCCCGGTTCGAGATACTCGAGGTCTGGCGGCGACCGCTGGGCGAGGGCGGCGTGGCCGCCGTTCGCGTCCTGGCGCGCGTCGAGGCCGGCGCGTACGGCCCCGAGGAGTACGCCGTGGGCGTGAGCACCGACCCCGACTCCGTGTTCGACCCCGCGTCCGAGGAGACCGACGTCTTCTCCGGCTTGACCTTCGCCGAGGCCCATTGGGTGGCGGCGGTGATCGCCAGCAACGAACTCCGGCCCGACGACGCCGAGGCGCTGCTGTTCGACCTGCGGGTGCCCGTGGACCTCGAGTGGCGCGACGTGGACCTGTCGTCGGTGGTCGTGGAGCCGGGCGGAGTGCGCTCGACGCCGTTGGTGCCGTGGGACCCGGCGGACTGCCCGGCGTCCACGCGGTGGGCCATCGCCACGTACACCCTCGACTGCGGCCATCAGGCCGTCGAGTTGCTGCGTCAGGACCCCGACTCGGCCCCGTTCTGGATCGAGCAGGGCGCGGTGGACCACCTCGCCGCACGTGACGCCCGCAGCCTCGCGCGGATGCTCCTGGAGGCCCGCACCCTTGACGAGGCGCACGGCCTGGTCGAGTCGGCCCAGGCCAACCTCGCCACGCACCCCGAGGAGCACGCTGAGGAGGACGATGCCGACGACGCGTGATTACTACGAGGTGCTGGGGGTCCCGCGCGGGGCCTCGGACCGGGACATCAAGTCGGCATTCCGCCGCATGGCCCGGGAACTGCATCCCGATGTCAACCCGGATGACCCGACCGCCGAGGAGCGGTTCAAGGAGGTCGCCGAGGCGTACGAGGTGCTGTCCGACGGCGACCAGCGGGCGCGCTACGACCGCTTCGGGCACGCCGGGCTGAACGGCGGGGGCCGAGGTACCCAGGGGTTCGGGTCGTTTCAGGACATCTTCGAGACGTTCTTCGGCGGCGCCGACATCTTCGGCGGCCAGGCGGGGCCGACCGCGGGTGACGATGTCCTAGTGGCCACCACGGTGACCTTCGTGGAGTCGGCCACGGGTACCGGGTGCGAGGTCGCGGTCGATCGCGTGGAGGAGTGCGCAACGTGCGACGGGAGTGGCGCCGCACCCGGCACCGAGGTGCATACGTGCGACACGTGCCGGGGGCAGGGACAGGTACGTCAGGTCGTCAATACGGCCCTCGGCCAGATCGCGCGCGCCCGCCCGTGCCCCGCATGCAGCGGCAGCGGGAGGGACATCCCCACGCCGTGCGGCGACTGCCGCGGGCGGGGACGCGTGCGCGCCCGGACGACCGTGCCCGTGCAGGTGCCGGCGGGCATCGCGAGTGGCCAGCGCATCCGTCTCGCAGGCCGCGGTGGGGCCGGGGGGCACGGGGCGCCGCCCGGTGACCTGTACGTCGAGGTGCGGGTGCAGGCCGACGATCGCTTCATCCGCGACGGGCAGGACATCGTCCACGAGGTGGACATCCCCGTGACCGCGGCCATGACGGGCACGACGATCACGGTGCCCACGGTCGAGGGCGAGCACGCGCTCGACGTGCGCGCGGGCATCCAGCCCGGTGAGGAGATCCGCCTGAAGGGGAAGGGCTTCCCGGAGGTGCACGGCCGTGGGCGCGGCGATCAGGTGGTGATGGTCGGGGTGCGCGTTCCGCGCATCACCTCCGAGGAGGGCCGCGAGGCGCTGCAGCCCCTTGCCGACCATCTCGCGGAGCACGGTGACGACGGTGACGACGAGGGCTTCTTCGGCCGCCTCCGCCACGCCTTCCGCTGATCGCACCATGCGCCTGACGGCCCGGGTGGCCGCGGGCGACGCCGACGTCGCGGTGGCCGAATGCCACGCCTTCACCGGCGTGGGGTGCAGGGAGGGCGAGTCCGTGGACGGCGTCGTGACGCTGGACATCTGGCTGCCCGCGGCGGCCTGCCCCGGTGCCCCGGCGCTGCGGGATCATCTGGCGTCGGCGGGGGTCCCCGCCCGGGTGGACGAGGCCGAGGACGGCGGTGAGTGGCGCAGCGCCCTGCGTAACTTCCACCGCCCGGTGGTGGCCGGGCGCGTGCGCGTGCGGCCCCCCTGGGTAGCGCCTGCGGCGGGGCGGCACGACGTGGTGATCGACCCGGGCATGGCATTCGGGACGGGGCAGCACCCGACCACGCGCACCGCCCTCGAGTTGCTGCAGCGGGTACCCGCGACGGGCGCCGTGCTGGACGCCGGCTGCGGGTCGGGCGTGCTGGCGATCGCGGCGCGGCGTGTGGGCATGGGGCCCGTGATCGCAATCGATAACGATCCCGACGCGGTGTCGGCAACGGCGCGGGCGGTGCGCGCGAACATGGTGGACCGCATTGACGTGCGCCGCGCGGTCATCGGTGAGGACCCACTGCCCGATGCCCCCATCCTCTTGGCCAACATCACCCTCGAGGTCCTGCGCATCCTCGCGATGGCACTGGCCGCAGCCGGGGCGCCGCCCGCGGTGCGGCACGCAGTGCTGTCGGGTCTGCGCGACCATGAAGTGGACGACGCGGTCGCGGCGTTTGCACCCCTCGGGCTCGGGGAGCGGGAGCGCATGGCCGAGGATGGCTGGGCGTCGGTGCGCCTGTCGGAATGAGACACACCTTCCGGTACCTGGTGGACCATGAGCCCGCCGACGGGGAGGAGATCACGCTGCCCGTGGCCGACTCGCACCACCTTGCGCGGGTGGTGCGGCGGCGCGCGGGGGACGGGGTCGAGGTGATCGCCCCGTCGGGGGGTCTGTGGCCGTGCGTGGTCGTGGACGCCGGCCCGCCGTCCACGGTGCGGGTGACGGGGTCCGCGCGGCCCGCACCGCCGGGATCGCCGGTGACCGTGTGGGTGGGGCTGGCCGATGCCGGTCACCTCGACCTGATCGTGGCGAAGGCCGCGGAGCTCGGCGTGCTCCCGCTCGGGGTGATGGTGACCGCCCGTGCGCGCCGGATCCCCGACGAGCACTCGTGGGCCCGGCGCGCCGACCGTATGGCACGGGTGGCCGAGGCGGCCGCGCGGCAGTGCGGCCGGGGCACATGGCCGGCACCGGGACCGCTGGTACCGTTCTGGCACGTGCTCACCGAGATCGTTCCCGAGCAGGGGGTCATGCTCGATCCCCGCGCGGCCGCACCGCTGGCGGACCTGCTCCGCGCCCGGCCCGGGGACCAGCCCGTGACACTCCTCGTTGGTCCCGATACCGGTTTCGACGACCACGAGGTGGACGCCGCCGCCGCCCGGGGGGTGGCCACCGCGCATCTGGGTGGCGCGACGTTACGGACCGAGACCGCCGCCATCGCCGCGATGGTCCTAGCCACGCTCGGGCGCGACCGGGCGGGGGGGCCGTGATGGCCGATGCGTGCCTGTTCTGCCGTATCGCCTCCGGTGAGGTGCCCGCGACGGTGGTGCGCCGCGACAAAGGCATGGTCGCGTTCCTGGACATCGCCCCGAAGGCACCCGTGCACGTTCTGGTGATCCCGGAGCGGCACGTGGCCTCCATGGCCGGCGTCGAGGGCCTGACCCCGGACGAGCGTGCGGACATGCTCGCCTTCATCGCGGCCGTGGCGCGCGAGCAGGGCCTGGAGTCGACGGGGTACCGCGTCACGGCCAACCACGGCCCTGACGCCCTGCAGAGCGTGCACCACCTGCACTGGCATGTCATGGGCGGAACCCCCCTGTCGGACACGATGTGAGGGCGGCATGGGCGAGCGCGTGATCGAGGTGCCCAACCGCGTGGCGGTGGAGCTGGCGGGCGAACACGACGCGGTGATCCGTGCGCTGGAGGCTCGCCTCCGGCTCGACATCAGCCTCAGGGGGAACCGGCTGCGCCTCAGCGGGGATGACCCCGGGGTGGAGCGCGCGGCCGCCGTCGTGGATGAACTCGCCCGGCTCGTGGATTCCGGGCGCACGCTCGCCCCCACCATGATCGAGGCGGTGGCCTCGGCGGTGGAGCAGGCCGGGCGTCCGGACGCGCTGCTGGGGGACGTGGTGTGGCGCCACCGCCAGCGCAGCATCACCCCCACCACCGCCGGGCAGAAGGCATACGTTGATGCCATCCGGAGGAACACGATCACCTTCGGGATCGGCCCCGCCGGCACAGGCAAGACGTACCTCGCGGTGGCGCTCGCGACCGCCGCCCTCGCGCGGCGCGAGGTCGGGCGCATCATTCTCACGCGACCCGCCGTGGAGGCCGGGGAGAAGCTGGGATTCCTGCCCGGGGACATCGCCGCCAAGGTCGATCCCTACCTGCGCCCGCTATTCGACGCCATGCACGACATGCTCGATGCCGACCGCGCGCAGCAGTACCTGGAGCGCGGCCAGATCGAGGTCGCCCCCCTGGCATTCATGCGCGGCC
>SXQZ01000196.1 GCA_005792725.1 Actinomycetota bacterium | reverse complement strand
GTCGGCCGCGGGAGCGCGACCGGACCGCGCCGCAGCGGGTGGCGCCGGGTCCCGCGGCGGCGTGCTCCGCCGCCGGGACGGACCCGCCCGTGTCACGTTATGGCACAACATCTTGATGACTGTCATAAGGTTTGCTTTTATCTGCACCCGGCGGGGCGTCAGACGGCGCCATCGCCATCCGGGCGGTCACCCGATCGCAGCCGGGTTCCGGGGAGGACCATTGGAGCAGCCCGCAGTTCGCGTCTCGGGCGCGTGCAAGACCTACGAGCGCAGTGACCATGCGGCGCTGCTTCCGACCTCGTTCGACGTGGCCCGCGGTGAGTTCGTGAGCCTCGTGGGACCGAGCGGCTGCGGGAAGTCGACCCTGCTCGGGATGATCGCGGGCCTCCTGATCCCGGATGCCGGGAGCATCGAGGCGCTGGGCGTGCCCGTGACCGGCCCCGGGGACGGGCGGGCCATCGTGTTCCAGGATGCCGCGCTGTTCCCGTGGCTGACCGTGTTCCACAACGTGGAGTACGGGCTGCGCGCGCACGGGGTACCCAAGGCCGAACGGCGCGAACGGGTGGAGGATGCCCTGCGGCTGGTGCACCTCGACGACGTGGCCGACCGGCACCCCTACGAACTGTCGGGGGGCATGCGCCAGCGCGCGTCGATCGCCCGGGCCCTGGTGATGCGGCCGGAGATCCTCCTGATGGACGAGCCGTTCAGCGCCCTCGACGCCCAGACCCGCACGATCCTCACGGACGAACTCCAGCGCATCTGGCTCGAGACCCGTCCCGCGGTGGTGTTCGTGACGCATAACCTCATCGAGGCCGCGTTCCTCTCGGATACCGTGCACCTGCTGTCCTCGGGCCCCGGGCGCATCGTCAAGACGTACGAGGTCGACATCCCGCGGCCCCGGGATGAGGCCGACCCGGCGCTGCTGGGGTTGCGCCACGACATGCTCGACCGGCTGCGTGCCGAGGTGGATGACGCCGTCCTGCGCCGTGCGCAGGCGGCCGAGGTCACGGCGCTGTGAGTACGGGCCCCGGCGATCGCGCCGGCGCCGGCCGTCTGGCGCGCGCCCGACGGCGCGCCGCGGCCGTGCTCATGGGCACGGGGCGCAAGAGCTGGTTCATCCTCGTCATCGTGCTGGCCTGGTGGCTCATCACCGCGGCCGGGTGGGTGGATCCCTACAAGCTGCCCTCGCCGGGTGACGTGATCGCGACGCTGGGAACGCTGTTCACCGAGCGGGCCTTGTTCGCCGACCTCATCGCGACGGTGCTGCGGCTGGTCGAGGGCTGGGCCATCGGCGTGGTCGCCGGCGTGCTCCTGGGGATCCTCACCGGCACCTCGCGGCTCCTCGAGGATGGCATCCGCCCGGTGATTGCCGGCCTGCAGGCCGTGCCCACCATCGCGTTTTTGCCGCTCGCAATCCTCTGGCTCGGCTTCGACGGCAGCGCGGTGCTGGCCATCACGGCCTTCGGCACCTTCAAGCCGATGGCGCTGGCCACCTACGGCGCGATGCACCAGATCCCGCCGACCCTGCTGATGGCCGGGCGTGCCCTTGGCGCACGCGGGCTGTTCATGCAGCGCACCCTCATCTTCCCGGCCATCGTGCCCAACCTCGTGACCGGGCTGAAGATGGGGTGGTCCTTCGCGTGGCGCGCCCTCATGGCCGCCGAGATCGTGGTGACCGGGGCCGCCGGGCTGGGTGGCGTGCTCGAACTCGGCCGTGAGATCGGCGCCATTGACGTTGTGATGGCGGTGATCCTGGTGATCCTCGTGGTGGGGATCGCCACGGAGCAGCTGTTCTTCACCCGCCTCGAGCGCTGGGTCAACCGCCGCTGGGGGCTCGTGGGTGCGCGCTAGGTCGGCGCTCGCCGCGCTGGGCGTCCTGGTGGCCGTCATCCTCACGGGCTGTGGTGGCCCCACGGGGCCGGCCGATGCCGTGCGCGTCGGGTTCTTCCTGAACGTCACGCACGGGCCTGCCCTCCTCGCGGTGGCGGGCGAGTTCACCTCCGCCCTGGCCGGCCTGCCCGTGGAGGAGCAGGTGTTCGCCAGCGGCCCCGAGGAGGTCAGCGCGCTGCTCGGCGGTTCACTCGACGCCGGGTACCTCGGGCCGGGGCCATACGTGCTCGCCGAGGGGCGCGCCCCCGGCCGGCTGCGCCTGCTCGCCGGGGTGGTGACCGGGGGGCAGTCGATGGTGGCGCGGACCGGCAGCGGCATCCGGTCGGTGGCCGACCTCGCGGGACGCACGGTGGCCGTGCCGGCGCACGGCAACACGCAGGACCTCACGCTGCGCCTGCTGCTCGACCGGGCGGGCCTCCGCGCGGCTGACCAGGGCGGTGCCGTGGAGGTGGTACCCGTCAAGAACGCGGCGCTTTCCGAGGCGATGAGGCAGGGGGTGGTGGATGCCGCCCTCGCACCGGCGCCGTACGGGGAGCGGCTGGTGGCCGATGGACTCGCCGCGCCCGTGCCGGCCATCGACGCGGAGATCGCCGCGTGGCGCCTTCCCGCCACCGTCCTGGTGGTCACCGAGGAGTTCGCCCGGGCCAACCCCGCGGCCACCCGGGCACTCGTGGACGCTAACGCCCGGGCCGTGCGCAGGGCGCAGGCGGACCCGGCGTCCGTGGCGCGCCTCTTCAACGCGATGCTGGCGGAGGCGACCGGAAAGAAGATCCCCGAGCGGGTGCTGCGGGAATCGCTCGAGTCCATGCGCGCCACCACGGCCATCGCCCCCGGGGCCATGGCGCTCATGGTGCGCTCGGCCGAGCGCTCGGGGTACTCGGGGGGCCCGGTGCCGGCCTCGGCGCTGGTTCCCCGCCCGGGCTGACCCGTCGGCGGGAGGACTCGGCCGGTGCGCGTGGAAACGACAGGCGCACCGGCACACTTCCTGGAGGGCATGAGATGACGCGTCAGGCGCGCGTTCTGGCGATGGCGAACCAAAAGGGCGGGGTCGCGAAGACCACCTCGTCGCTGAGTCTCGCCGCGGCCCTGCACGAGAAGGGGCAGCGCGTTCTGGTCGTCGACCTCGATCCCCAGAGCAACCTCTCGATGAGCCAGGGCATCGATGTCGAGAACCTGCGCGACGGGATGTACGACGTGCTGGTGAAGGCCCTGCCCATCAAGGACATCGTCCAGGTGCGCGAGATCGACATCGCCCCCGCCGGCATCGAGCTGGCCGGCGCCGAACTGTCGCTGTCGAGCATGATCGGTCGTGAGCGCGCCCTTCAGCGTGCGCTCGCCCCCGTGCGTGCGCAGTACGACTACATCATCCTCGACACCCCGCCCTCGCTCGGTCTGCTGACCGTCAACGCGATGGTGGCCGCCCAGGGCGTGATCGTGCCGGTGCAGTGCGAGTACCTCTCGCTGCGCGGCCTGGCCCAGCTGACCAACACGCTCGAGCAGGTGCGGGAGCACCTCAACGCCGAGGTGTGCATCTTCGGGATCCTCCCGACCATGTACGACGGGCGCACCATGCACTGCCGCGAGGCCCTGGACGTGCTCATCGACAACTTCGGCGACGTGGTGTTCCGCACGCGTGTGGGAAAGACCGTGCGCTTCGCCGAGGCGCCCGTGCAGGGCAAGAGCATCCTCGCCTACGACGGCTCCGGCCAGGCGGCCCGGTGGTATCGCCAGCTCGCCCGCGAGGTGCTCGAGCGTGATGGGGTCTGGACCGACGACCTCGAGCGCGTGCGCCGTCCGGTGCGCGACGTGAGGCCGCAGTCCGGACCGGGGCTTAGACTGGCCTCGTGAAGAAGCAGTCCATGCGTGAGGGTCCACTGGCGGACCTGTTCCGGAGCACCACCCCCGGCGACGGCGGCGCTCAGGGCCTGCAGTCGGAGAGCCCCGCGGAGTCGCGTCAGGAGATCCCGCTCCGTGCCGAGGGCCACGCCGTGGTGCGCGTGGTGGGCGTGGGCGGCGGGGGCTGCAACG
This sequence comes from Actinomycetota bacterium, assembly GCA_005792725.1. Lineage (GTDB taxonomy): Bacteria > Actinomycetota > Thermoleophilia > Miltoncostaeales > Miltoncostaeaceae > SYFI01. The sequence continues at coordinate 938 of SXQZ01000196.1, read as the reverse complement.
CTGTCGACCGCATGATCGAGGCCGGTGTGCACGGCGTCGAGTTCATCGCGATCAACACCGACCGCCAGGCGCTCGATTCCAGTCGCGCCGATGTGGTCATCCCGGTGGGCGCCGAGGTCACGCGCGGCCTGGGCACCGGCGGCGACCCGGCGCTCGGCGAGATGGCCTTCCGCGAGAGCGAGGAGCACCTGCGCCGCGTGCTGCGCGGCAGCGACCTGGTGTTCATCGCCGCCGGCGAGGGGGGCGGGACCGGCCCCGGCGGCGCGCCCATCGTCGCCAAGGTGGCCCGGGAACTCGGCGCGCTGGCCGTGGCCGTCGTCACACGTCCGTTCGGCTTCGAGGGCAACCGGCGCGCCGGCACCGCCGATCAGGGCATCCACCACCTGGGCGACGCCGCCGACACCGTCATCGTCATCCCGAACGACCGCCTGATGAGCGTGCTCGAGCGCGGTACCAGCGTGGTCCAGGCGTTCGCCGTGGCGGACGACCTGCTGCGTCAGGGCGTGCAGGGCATCAGCGACCTCATCACGCTGCCCGGCCTCATCAACGTCGACTTCGCCGATGTGCGCACCATCCTCAAGGATGCCGGCACCGCGCTGCTCGGCATCGGCTACGCGACCGGCGGCAGCCGTGCCACCGACGCCGCGACGGCCGCCATCTCGTCGGCGCTCCTCGAGACGCCCATCGACGGCGCCCGGGGCATCCTGCTGGGGATCACCGGCGGCCGCAGTATGTCGCTGGTCGAGGTCACGGAGGCCGCCCAGGTCGTGGCAGACGCGGCGGACCCCGACGCCAACATCATCTTCGGCGCCACCATTGATGAGGAACTCGACGATCAGGTGTGGGTCACCGTGATCGCCGCGGGTCTGTCGGGCACTCCGGCACGCGCCGGGGCGCCGGCGGTGCGCACGCCGGCAACGCGCATCGAGCGCGGGCGC
>SXQZ01000195.1 GCA_005792725.1 Actinomycetota bacterium | reverse complement strand
GCAAGAGCCGCGGCAATGTGGTGCCGCCGGACGCGATCATCAATCGCTTCGGCGCCGACACCCTCAGGCTCTACATCCTGTTCATGGGCCCCGCGGCGGATGACGCCGAGTGGAGCGACACCGGCGTGGAGGGACAACGGCGGTTTCTCGACCGTGTGTGGCGGCTGGTGACGAACCTGCCCGCAGACGGCGCCGGGGTACGACCGTCACCCGATGACCTGGCCGGCGACGATGCGGCGCTCTCGCTGGTGCGCAAGGCCGAGGCCACCGTTGACAAGGTGAGCCAGGACATCGGCGAGCGCTTCTCGTTCCACACGGCCATCAGCGCGATCCAGGAACTCGTGAATCAGGCCACCCGCGACTCCGGCGGCGGCAGCCTCGACACCCACGCCGGTCACCGCGCACTGCACCATGCGGCGCGCACCACGGTGTCACTGCTGTTCCCCTTCGCACCGCACATCGCGTCCGAACTCTGGGAGCGCATGGGCTACGGCCAGCACCTCTGGCGCGAGGCCTGGCCGGTGGCCGACCCGGCCTACATGGTGGCCGATACCGTGACCGTGGTCATCCAGGTGAACGGCAAACTGCGTGACCGTGTGGAGGTGGCCCCGGACATCGGGGAGGACGCCTTGCTCGGGATCGCCCTCGCCCTGCCCAAGGTTGCGGTCGCGCTGGGCGGGGCACCAATCACGCGCACGATCGTCGTGCCCGGCAAGTTGGTGAACCTGGTGGTCGCGGGCGGGTAGCCCCCCTGCGCGCCGGGCGATGCCGCCCGCGGCGGGCGGGGCAGCAATCACGCGCGCGATCGTCGTGCCCGGCAAGTTGGTGAACCCGGTGGTCGCCTGCGGGGAGTTTCCCCGCGCCGGGCGGTGCGATCACGCGCACGATCGTCGTGCCCGGAAAGCGCGTGAACCCGGTGGTCCAAGGCGGGGAGCACCCCGGCGCCCACGGCGTTGCCGGCCGCACCGGGCGGGGCTGCAATCAGCCGCCCGCCCGTCGTGCCCGGCAGGCGGGTGAACCCGGTGCTCCAGGCCCGGTCGCACCTCTGCGCGTGAGGCGGTGCAGGCTGCGCGCCCCGCGTCGGGCACCCGATCCTACGGTGGCGGCATGGATCGCCTGGCGCCATGGCTGCGACGATCGGGGTGGCTCTACGGGCTGCTCGCCGTCGTGCTGGCCGTCCTGGCGTGGCGGGCGGTGGGCGGTGGGGCCGATCCGGGGCCGGTCGCTCCCGCGTCCCGGGTGGTGCGCCGCCCCGCGCTTCCGGCGATGACCCTGGTGCACGTGGCGGGCGCGGTGCGCAAGCCCGGCGTCTACCGGATGGGCGGCGACTCCCGGGTGATTCAGGCGGTGCGCATGGCCGGCGGGCCCACTGGTGATGCCGATCTGTCCCGGCTGAACCTGGCCGCTCCCCTGATTGACGGCCAGCAGGTCATGGTCCCGGTGCGGATCCGGGCCGGAGCCCCCGGGGCCGGCGGGCCGCCGGGCAGTGGTACCGGGGCCCGGGGCCCGGTGAGCCTGTCCTCGGCCACCGCTGCGGATCTCGAGGCCCTCGATGGCGTGGGCCCCGCGCTGGCGGGGCGCATCGTGGCGTGGCGCGACTCCCACGGGGGATTCGCCTCCGTGGACCAACTGGATGAGGTGCCCGGCATCGGACCGGCGCGCATGGAGGCCCTCCGGCCGCTCCTCGTGCCGTGATCCGCCACGTGCCGCTGGCGATGCCGGCGGCGCTGATCGTGGGACTGGCGGTGGGCACGGCAGGGGTGCCGGTGGTGCCCGCCGTCGTGGTGGCGGTGGCGGCCACGGTGCTCGCGGCCCTCATGTGGCGGGGCGGCCGTACCGCCGGGGCCATCGCCTGCCTTGCGTGCGCGCTCGCATGCGCGGGGGCTGCCTGGGGATCCGCCCGGGTGACGGACGGGGCACCACCTGTCGCCGGGCAGCGCCTCGGTGCGACGGCGGGCCACGTGGTGGTCACCGGGATCGCGGGACGGGGCGGGTACGGAACCCGCGTTGCGGCCGAGGTCGTCCGGTTGGCGGGGGGCGGGGCCCCGGGCGCGGGAGCGCACCTGCTTCTGGACCTGCCGCCCCGAGCGCGGGTGCCCGCGGTCGGGCAGGTGGTGGGCGTGAACGGTCGGCTCACGCCGGCCGTCGGCCCCGCATCGCCTGACTGGTGGGTGGCCTGGGTGCGACGGCAGGGCGTGGTGGCCCGCCTGCGCGTGACCGGGTGGCGGCCGGTCGGGTGGCGGGGCGGGCCCCTCGGGGCGCGCGACGCCCTGCGCCGCTGGGCCCGCGCGAATGCGGCCGCCGGCCTGTCCGGCGACATGGCGGCGCTGGTGACGGGCATGGCACTGGGGAGTGGGGAGGGGCTGTCGGAGACGGCGACCGGGCGCATGCGTGACGCCGGGCTGTGGCACCTGCTGGCCGTCAGTGGCCAGAACGTTGCGGTCATCGGGATCGGCCTGGTTGCGGTGCTGGGCGCCGCCGGGGTCCGGCGCCTGCAGCGCGTCGCGCTGTCGGGAGCCGCGATGCTGCTGTATTGCCTCGCGTGTGACGGCGGCGCATCGGTGGCGCGCGCGGGCCTGATGGGCGCCATCGGCGTGGCGGCCGACCTGCGCGGTGGCGGGCGCGCCCCGTGGAACGCGTTGCTCATCACACTTGCGGGGCTGCTGGTGGTGGACCCCCTCGCCATCGGCGATCCGGGCCTTGAGTTGTCGTTCGCGGCGGTGGCGGGCCTGTTCGCGATCACGCCGCCCCTCGCCCAGTGGGGACGCGGGGTCATGCCCGGGCGCGTGGCCGATCTGGTGGCCCAGTCGGCCGGGGCCGGCCTGGCGACGGCACCGGTGCTCGCTGCGGGGTTCGGCAGCGTCTCGGTGGTGGGCCTCGTGGCCAACCTGATCGCGGTGCCGGTGGCCGGCCCCGTGGTGGTGGCGGCGATGGCGGGGGTGGTGGGGAATGCCGTGTGGCCCCCGGTGGGGCAGGCGCTGGCCCTGCTGGCCGCCGTGGGGGCATCGGTGATCCTCGCGGTGGCGACCGTCGCCGCGGCCATCCCCGGCGCGGTGCAGCAGGTGCCGGCGTGGGGTGCCCTGCCCTTGGCGCTGGTGGCCGCGCTGCCCCCGGCGCTGTGGTGGTGGTTGCGGCGGGTCCCCGGTCGGGACGCCCCCCCGCGGTGGCGTTCGCCGCGCCGTACGGCCCTCAGCGCGGCCTGCGCAGTCGGGTTGGCAGGGGTGCTGCCATCGGTGGTGCCGGGGTGCGGGCCGCCCCCGCTCCCCGACGGCCCCGGGGTGCGGATGCTCGACGTGGGCCAGGGGTCGGCGGTGGCCCTGCGTGACGGCGCCCGGGTTGACGTGCTGGTGGATGCCGGGCCGGCGGGCGACCCGGCCCCCGTGGTTGCCGCCCTCGACCGGCTCGGCGCCGGGGGCGTGGGCGTGGTCGTGCTCAGCCACGGGGCGGCGGACCACGGAGGGGGCCTTGACGACCTGCTCGGCAGCCGGGCCGTCGGGCGTG
>SXQZ01000194.1 GCA_005792725.1 Actinomycetota bacterium | reverse complement strand
GGCGACGAGCCCGGCGAGCAGGGCCAGCAGGCCACCCACCGTCCCGAGGGCCGCGCCCATGAGCGCCGCCAGCTTCACATCCCCCATCCCCATGCCCCGGGGGCGCGCGAGCGCGGGCACCAGGAGCACCCCGCCCACCACCACGGCCGATGCCGCAGGAGCCCACCAGGGCCGCCCGGAGACGAGCACGGCCACGACCCAGCACGCTCCGAGGGCCGGCAGCACCACGGCATCGGGGATGAGGCGTCGTCGCAGGTCGGCGATCACGATCGGCACGAGGGCCACCAGCAGCACGAGGGCCGGCATGGCCCCACGCTATGGCGTCCCGTCGCGCGGCGGGGTGGCGGGGTGTGCCGGGGGTCGCCCCTATGCTGCGCGACGATGACGCACCGCCAGGCCCACCCGATCACGATCGTCACCGACGGCGCCTGCTCCGGCAACGGCACCGACACGGCCCGCGGGGGATGGGCCGCGATCATCATCGCGCCCGACGGCTCCGAGACCGTTCTCACCGGTGCCGAGGCGCCCAGCACCAACAACCGCATGGAACTCATGGCCGCCATCGAGGGCCTCGCGGCGGTACCCGGGGGCTCCGTGGTGGACCTCATCACCGACTCCTCGTATCTCGCGAAGGCGATCACCGACGACTGGCTGGGCGCCTGGCAGCGCCGGGGATGGCGCACCGCCGGCCGGAAGCCCGTGGCCAATCAGGACCTCTGGGAACGGATGCTCGCCCAGCTCGCCCGGCACGGTTCGGTGACGCCCCGCCTCGTACGCGGCCATTCGGGGCACGACCTCAACGAGCGCGCCGACCGGCTCGCCCAGGACGCCGCAATCACCGCCGAGGCCACCACGCCGCCCCGGGACGGGTGGGCGGCGGGCGACCAGATGGGCTTCGACATCCGCTGACGCGTGCGATGATCCGCCCGGTACCATTCCCGGGGCACTGATCCCGACGAACCGCAGGAGATTCCGAGTGTCACGCAAGGGCTGGTTGATCGGCGGTGCGGTGGTGGTGGTCATCGCCGTCGTGGTCGCACTCATCGTCGTCAGCGTCTCGGGGGGCGACTCCTCGGGCAAGGACCCATCCGCCTCCGGCGTCACGGGCGTCGCCGATGCGATCGCGCTCACCAAGGGCATCCCGCAGTCCGGCTTCACCATCGGGAAGCCCGGCGCGCCGGTGACGGTGCGGGAGTTCATCGACCCGCAGTGCCCCGTGTGCAAGGCCGCCACCACGAAGACGCTCCCGGCCGTGATCAACGGCCCGGTCAAGGCGGGCACCGCCAAGCTGATCATCGAACCGCTCACGTTCATCGGCCCGGATTCGTCCGACGCCGCGCTGGCCATCGCCGCCGCGGCCAGGCAGGACCGGGCGTTCATCTTCTCCGAGATCCTCTACGCCAACCAGGGGGAGGAGAACTCGGGCTGGGTCACCGATGAGGTGCTCACGTCCTTCGCCCAGGCGACCCCGGGGCTCGACGTCGCCGTGTGGGAGACCGACCGCAAGGACAACGCCCTGGGTGATGCGCTGTTCGCGGTCGCCGACCGCGCCCAGGCCGCCGGCGCCACCTCCACCCCGACGTTCATCGTCCAGGGCCCCGGCGGCACCGAGGTCATCACCGGGGCGGTCGAGCCGGACGTGGTCCTGGACGCCATCAAGGCCGCCAGCTGACCCTCAACCGACTGCGCGCCGGGCAGGGCGTCCTCGCCCTGCTCGGGCTCGCGGTCACGGGCTACCTCTCGTGGGAGAAGATGACGGGGGGCGAGGCCGCCTGCGTCATCGGGGGCGGCTGCGCGACGGTGCAGAACTCCGAGTACGCGCAGATCTTCGGGATGTCGCTGTCGTACCTGGGGTTCATCACGTACGCGGCCATGCTGGCCTCGGCCCTGATCCCCGGGTTCTGGGGACGACTGCTCGGGATCATCACCTCCGCGGGCGGGGTGCTCTTCTCCCTGTGGCTGCTCTACGCCGAGATCTTCCTGATCGAGGCCATCTGCCCGTGGTGCCTGGCGAGCCTGGTCATCATGCTCCTCGCGCTCGCCGTGGCCGTCGCACGCATCGTGAAGGCCGGCGACCTCCGGTCCTAACCGCCCCCGCGCCTCTGCAGGGATCGGAACCCGAACCAGACAATCACGAGGACGGCGCCCGCGGCGCCCGCCACGACCACCTGCCCGGTGGCCAGGCCCGCGAGGATCCCGATGAACGCGACGGCCACCACCGCGATGAGGACGATGGCGACGCCACGCGAGGGCTGGGAGGGCGCTGACACACCCCAACGCTAGCCCGCGTGCCGTCACCCGGTGCGGCTAACGTGCCGCTCGTGGATGCTCCCCGCATCGCCCGGATCGCCAGCGGCGCCCTCATCCTGGGCGGGGTCGCCCTGGTCATGGCGTCGGGCGGATCGGCCGGTGGGTGGGTGAACACCCTCCACTGCACGGCCCAGGCCGATGCGCAATCGCTCGATGCCCAGTTGGCGGCCGCGGGCAGTCCCATGGCCGGGGACGGCGCCACGTTCGTACGCGAGGGCCTCGCCCACGACATCGACCCCCGCCTCCTCGTGGCCATCGCGGCTCAGGAGACGATGCTCGAAACGTACGGGCCGGCCCAGGCGATCCGCAACGCGTTCGGCCTCGGGCCGGGCATCGAGTTCCCCGACGAGTCCGATGCCATCGCGATGGCGGCGCGCACCCTCGCCGGATACGCACGCGACGGGCTGGTCACGCTGCCGCTGATCGGAGCCCGCTGGGCCCCGGTGGGCGCCTCGAACGACCCCAACGGGCTCAACGGCGGCTGGCCCGCCGGGGTCGGCACCTTCTTCGCCACGCTCGGTGGCGACCCCACCCGCCCGGTGCAGGCATCCGCGCAGGATCCGGCACCCGTGTGCGCCCCGGCCGCGGCCACCGCGGCCCCGGCGGGCGCGTACGTGACCGGGGCGCCGCCGGTCATTCCCGCGGTCACCCCCACCGATGGCCCCGGGGTCGTGGTGGTGTGGGGCGGCGCACCGCCCGCCGACGGTGCCCCCGCCCTGCCGGGATTCACATTCCCCGTGGCCGCCCCCCGGGGCTCACCGGTCCGGTACCGGCCGGCCGGTGGCGAGGGCGTGATGATCACCTCAGGAACGGGCGTGGTCGTCGTGGCGCCCATCGCGGGCACTCTGGCCATCGCCGACCGTGCCGACGGGGCGGCGGGAATCGGGTTCTGGGTCCGCGGCGCCAGCGGCAACCGCGTGGGCCTCAGCCCCCTCGCCGCCTACGACGACGGCATCCGCGAGGGCACACGCGTCCTCGCCGGCCAGTCCCTCGGGCGCTCCACGGGGACGATCACCGTCTCGTGGCGCAGGGGTGCGGCACCCGTCCCGATCCACCCGATGCTCGCCGCCACCCGGCCGTCGGACTGACGCCGGCCCGCACGGGGTAACCTCCCGGCGTCCCGCAGCCGTACCCGAGGAGCAGCGCGTGCAGGCAATCAGGATGAGTGAGCCGGGCGGACCTGAGGTTCTGGTCCTGGATGAGGTTCCCGACCCCGAGCCCGGCCCGGGCGAGGTGGTGGTCGCGCTGAGGGCAGCCGCCCTCAACCGCCGCGACGTCTTCGTGCGCAAGGGCGTCGCCAAGGTGCCGCTGCCCCTCACGCCGGGCTCCGACGGGGCCGGCGTCGTCCACGCGGTCGGTCCGGGGGTCACGGGGGTCGCCGAGGGTGATGAGGTCGTCATCCTGCCGTCGCTCGGATGGGGCGACGACCCGCGCGCGCCGGGGCCGGGCTTCCGCATCCTCGGCGGACCCGATCAGGGCACATACGCCCAGCAGATCGTCATCCCGGCCGCCAACGTCTTCGCCAAGCCGGCGCGCCTGTCGTGGCATGAGGCCGCGGCCCTTCCCCTCGCGGGCCTCACGGCCTGGCGCGCCCTGTTCACCCGCGCGCGCGTGCAGCCCGGCGAGACCGTGCTGATCCTCGGCATCGGGGGCGGCGTGGCCACCTTCGCGCTCCATCTGGCCAAGGCGGCGGGCTGCCGCGTGGTCGTGACGTCCTCCTCGGACGAGAAGCTCGACCGCGCCGCCGCCCTCGGTGCGGACATCGGCGTGAACTACGCCACCGCCGGCGACGACTGGGCCGCCCAGGTCAAGGCCGCCAACGGGGGCGGCGTGGATGTGGTCATCGACTCCGTCGGCTCCACCTGGGGTGGCAGCGTTGACGCATGCGCCCCGGGCGGGCGCGTGGTCGTCTTCGGGGGAACGGGCGGCGCCAAGGTCGATCTCGCCGTCCGTCCGGTCACCATGGGGCAGGTCAGCCTGCTCGGCACCACAATGGGCAGCCCCGTGGAGTTTCGCCAGTTGCTCGCCGCGGTCGCGACGCAGGCGTGGGTGCCGGTGATCGACAGCGTGCGCCCGCTGGCCGAGGCCGCGGCCGCCCACGAGCGCGAGGAGGCCGGACTCCACTTCGGCAAGCTCGTCCTGGAGTGCGGGTGATCCGGCACGGCGCAGCCCTGCAGGAGCGCCTGCGGCCGACCTGTGCGGTCCTCGGCGGCGTCGGCGCCGTGCTCAGCGTGCTGGCGGCACTGGTCGCGGTCGAGGCCACCTCGATGGGGGGCATCTTCTACACGCTCGGCTACCACTCCGGCGGCTGGGCGGGAGCCGTGGCGTTCCTCATGGCCCTGTGCACCGTGGGTGGCGCGATCGTGGTCCGACGGTCCCCGGCCCTCGGCAGCGCACTCATGTACATCGGGGGCTGTGGCGGCTTCCTCGCCTGCGGCGGGATCTGGCTGATCCCCGGCATCATCACGCTCATCGCGGCCAATCTGGCCCTGTGGGCAATCCACGACCCCTTCAAGGACGACCCGGCGGGCGCACCGGCCTGATGGACATCGCCCTCCTCGGACGGCTGTCGGAGGCCTCGGGGCCGCCGGGCGCCGAGGACCGCGTGCGCGAGATCGTGCGCGAGCGGCTCGCCGCCGTGGCGGACCGGGTTGACGAGCTCGCGATGGGGTGCCTCGACGGAGTGCGGGCGCCCGCGGGGCCGGGGGCCGGGCGCCTGATGCTCGCCGCCCACATGGATGAGATCGGGCTCATGGTCACCCACGTGGATGACCGCGGCTTCGTGAAGTTCATCCCGCTGGGCGGCTGGGATGCGCGTACCCTCGTGGGCGAGCGCGTGCTCGTGCACGGCCGCGATGACCTCATCGGGATCGTGGGTACCACGCCGGTTCACCTGCTCGACGAGGCCGCCCGGTCGAAGGCACCCACGATGGATGACCTCACGATCGACCTGGGCCTGACCGCCGGGCGCGCGCAGGAACTCGTACGCAAGGGGGATGTGGCCACGCGCCTGCGGAGCCTCATCCCGCTGGGCGACCTGGTCACCGGTAAGGCCCTTGATGACCGGGTCGGCCTCTACGTGATGCTCGAGGCGCTGCGCACCGCGGGCCCGTCCCGCATGGAGGTGCATGCCACGGCCACCGCGCAGGAGGAGGTCGGGCTGCGCGGCGCACGCACCGCGGCCCACCGCATCGCCCCCGATGTCGCGGTGGCCATTGACACCTGCCCGGCGGACGACGGCCCGGGGACGCCGAAGAGCGGGCCATCCACCCGCCTGGGCGACGGTGTTGCCATCCGGGTGATGGATGGAAGCGCCATCGGGCACCGCGGCCTGGTGGACCTGCTCATCACGCTGGCCGGGGAGCGGGGGATCCCGCACCAACTGCACGTGTCGGACAAGGGCGGCACCGATACCGCGAGCCTGCAGATGGCCGGCCCGGGTGCCATCGCCGGCTGCATCTCGATCCCCACGCGCTACGTCCACACGGGCGTGGAGGCCTGCCACCCCGACGACGTGGACGCCGCGGTCGCGCTCACCGCCGGGCTCATCGAGGAGGCGCACCGCATCCTCGCCGCCGCTTAGGCGACGACCACCGCCACGGCGAATCCGCCGACGATCACCGCGGCGGTCCCCGCGATGATGGCCGGGGCGAGACGGCCGTGGGCCATGTGCCCGCGCCCGGCCCCCGAGAGCGCCAGCGCGGCAAGGAATCCGCCGACGAGCCCGCCCAGGTGCCCGCCGATCGAGACACCGGGGATGATGAACGTGATGGCGAGGTTCAACAGCAGGAACACGCCGACGCCGGAGCCGAGCAGCGCGATGCCCTGCTGGCGCTCGAGCACCAGCCGGGCCGCCATGAGCCCGTAGATACCGCCCGAGGCGCCGACGGTCAGCGCGTCGGGTGCGAGCAGCAGGGCGCCCGCCGCGCCCCACGTGATGCTCGCCAGGTAGATCGCGCCGGTTCGCGCCGATCCCGCATAGCGCTCGAGGGCGCCGCCCAGCCACCAGAGCACGATCATGTTGAACAGCAGGTGGATCATCCCGGCATGGACGAAGGCCGAGGTGATGATGCGGTACCACTGCCCGTCGGCGACGAACGGTCCGAACAACCCCAGATCGATCGCGATGCCGGCGTTTGCGCCCGACACGGTGACACCCTGCGCGAACTCCACCACCGCGATGGCCATGCACAGGGCGACGATGCCGATGGTCAGGGGGGCGCCGCCCGTGCGCAGGCCGAGATCGAGGCCGCGTGTGCGTTGGCGCACCGATCCGGGTCGCGGGACACCGGCGCAGTCGGGGCATTTCATGCCGACCGCCGCGGTGCGGGCGCAGTCGGGGCACATCGGCGTACCGCAGGAGGAGCACGAGAGGAGCGTCTCGCGATCCGGGTGCCAGTGGCACCGGGCCTCGGCGCTCTCGGGGTCGCGGGCGGGTTGGCTCACGGAGGGCCATGCTACCCGCACGATGGGGCATGTCATCCGTTGACACCGGCATTCCCGGAGGCTTCACTACCGATTCGCCTCGCTGACGGCGGGTTTCCCGTCGGCGCCGCCACCACCACCTGAGAGGCCTCATTTGACGACGACGCCTGCGCCGTTCGCCACCACTCCCCCCCGGGGGCTGCCCGAGCTGATCGAGCACGATGCCTGCGCCCTCGCGGCCTTCGCGACCCGCGACGGCGTGCCGCGGCATGACGTCATCGAGCGCGCGCTCCTGAGCCTCGACAGGATGGTGCACCGGGCGGGCAGCGTTGATGGCGAGGGGGACGGCTCGGGGCTGCAGGTGGACATCCCCCGCCCGCTCTGGGCGCGGCAGCTGGCGGCCGCGGGCCTGGACCCGGCACTGGCCGGCGACCCGCGGTTCGTCATCGCGCATGTCTTCTTCGAGGGCGTCGCCGAGACCGACGCCGAACTGCCCCGGCTCATTGACATCGCGCGCCTGCATGGATTCGAGGTGCTGCTCAGCCGCGAGGGCGACACCGACCGCTCCTCCCTCGGCCCGCGGGCGGCGGAGAACCCCCCGGTGTTCTGGCAACTCGCGCTGCTCGCCGCTGATGCGGGCACCGCATCGCGCGACTGCTATCGGGCCATGGTGGCCATCGAGCAGGACCTCACCTGCCATGTGGCGTCGTTCTCGGCCAACGACTGCGTCTACAAGGTGCTGGGCCAGCCGATGGTGCTGCCGTTGTTCTTCCCCGAACTGGCGGACCCGGCATTCGGCGCCGCACGGGTCATCGCCCACAACCGGTACTCGACGAACACGTACCCCACGTTCAGCCGGGTCCAGCCGTTCGCGATCCTCGGCCACAACGGCGAGATCAACACCATCGCCCAGATGCGCGAACAGTGCCGCCAGCTCGGCCTGCCCATCACCCGTGACGGATCCGACTCCCAGGACCTCAACCGGCTGCTCGAGGGGCTGATCTTCGAGAAGGGGCTCTCCCTCCTCGAAGCCGTCGAGTTCGCGTTGCCGCCGATCCTCGGCGAGGTGCACCGCCTGCCGAACGACCTGCAGGACCTCTACGTCCACTACCGCGAGGCATGGGGGCCCTACGCGCAGGGACCCGTGGCCCTCGCCGCGCGGGCCCAGGCGGAGATGGTGTTCATGGTGGATGCCCTCGGCCTCCGGCCGCTGTGGTGGGTGGAGACCGCCGACCTCTACGTCGCCTCGTCCGAGCCCGGAATCATCCCGGTGCACGACCTGACCGCCGACCCCCGCCCGCTGGCCCCCGGCGAGAAGGTGGCGCTCATCACCGGGGACGACGGCGTGCCGCGCGTTCTCACGTACCCCGAGGTGCAGCGGGAGGTCCACGCCCGTGCCAGCGCCCGCGGCGGCCTGCCCCACGCCGAGGCCCGCGCCCGGCTGGCCGGGGGCCTCGACCCCCTGGCACCCCACGATGCATCCCCGGCGGAGACCAGCGACGTCGCCCTCCCCGACCTGCTGGCGTCCGCCGGCTGGATCGCCGGCGACCGCCAGCAGGTGCAGTTCCATGCCGATCGTGGCGCCGAGCCCATCGGCTCACTGGGCTGGGACGGACCCCTCGGCCCCCTCTCCCCCATTCCCCTGCCGCTGTCGGACTACCTGCAGGAGACCGTCGCGGTGGTGACCAACCCCGCCATTGACCGCGAGCGCGAGGTCGAGCACTTCTCGACGCGCATCGTGCTGGGCCGCCGGCCGCCCATCGAGGGCGTCGAGCCCGATCCGCCTCAGCGCTGCGAGTTGCGCATGCCCGTCATCCTGGGCGGCATGCGCCCCGGGGTGCGGGTGAGCCTGCCCGAACTGCGCCGCGTCGCGGCCGGCCAGGGCGTGGCCGTGATGGAGGACGTCCAGGCCGCGTGGGGCGCCCGCTACGTGACCCTGCCGCTCTACGCCGCCGCGGATCAGGGCACCCGTGACCATGTCGGGTACCTGTGCCGGGTCGCGGTTGAGGCCGTGACCGCAGGCGCCGAGATCCTGGTGCTCGAGGACCGGCTCGCCTCGCCGCGGGAATTCGTGATCGACCCGCACCTCGCCGTCGCGGCCGTTGACACGGCGTTGCGGGATGCCCACGACGCCGACGGCGTGGCGCTGCGCCGGCGCGTGAGCATCGTGCTCAAGGCGGCCGGTATCCGGAACGTCCACGACGTCATGGTGGCCGTGGGCTTCGGAGCCGACGCACTGTGCCCGTACGCCATGGTCGAGCAGGCGGTTGATGGCTCACCCGAGCCCGAGGCCGCCGCGGGACGCCTGCTCGAGGGCCTCCAGAAGGGCATCGAGAAGGTGCTCTCCACCCTCGGCATCCATGAGATCCGCGGCTACGGACGGCTGGTGTCGGCCATCGGGATCGCGCCCGAGGTGCTCGCGATCCTCGGCATCCCCGGCTTCTGCGCCTCCGACGGCCGCGGCCTGGGCTTCGCCCGTCTGGACATGCTGGCCGAGCAGGGCCGCGCGATCCGCGCGGGGGAGTCCGACCCGGGCAAGGTCAAGCTGCCGCACATGTATCCCAAGGTGTGGAAGGCGCTGGCCCGGGTCGCCAACTCCGAACGCGGGTACGACGAGTTCGCCGAGACGTGCCAGGCCCTCGAGGACGAGCAGCCCGTGGCCCTGCGCCACGCCATCGGCGTCCAACTCGCCCCCGAGGGCGAGCGCATCCCCGCCGCCGGGGTGTCGAGCCGCGTGGGCGAGCACGACCTCCCCTACCTCATCTCATCCATGTCGTTCGGCAGCCAGGGCGAGATCGCGTTCCGCGCGTACGCCGAGGCCGCATACCGCGCCGACATGCTGGCGATGAACGGCGAGGGCGGCGAGATCCGGGACATGTACGGCAAGTACCCGAAGCACCGCGGCGTGCAGATCGCCTCGGGCCGGTTCGGCGTGTCATCGCTCCTCATGAACGCCTGCGAGTGGATCGAGATCAAGATCGGTCAGGGCGCGAAGCCCGGCGAGGGCGGTCACCTGCCCGGCTCCAAGGTCACCGAGGCCATCGCGGCGGCACGTAACGCCACCGTGGGATCGGACCTCATCAGCCCATCCAACAACCACGACCTCTACTCCATCGAGGACCTCGCCCAGCTCATCGACGAACTGAAGACCGCCAACCCCTACGCGAAGGTCATCGTCAAGGTGCCGGTCGTGCCGGGGATCGGCACGATCAGCGTGGGAATCGCCAAGGCCGGCGCCGACGTGGTGACCCTGTCGGGGTTCGACGGCGGCACCGGGGCGGCTCGGCTGCATGCCCTCCGGCGCACCGGGCTGCCCTGCGAGATCGGCACCGTCCTCGCCCACCACGCGCTGGTCGAGGCCGGAATCCGCGATCGCGTCGAGATCTGGGCCGACGGCGGCCTGCGCACGGCCGCCGACGCCATCAAGCTCATCTGCCTCGGCGCGAACCGCATCGGTTTCGGCACCGCCGCGATGGTCGCGATCGGATGCACGATTTGCCGCGGCTGCCAGCTCGACACCTGCCATGTCGGCATCGCCACCCAGTTGGACGAGGCGGAGGCCCAGCACCGCGGGCTCAAGCGCTTCGTGCCCCGCGAGCACGAGCCCGCGGTCGCGGCGCTGGTGCGCTACTTCACCGAGATGGGTGAGGCCATGCGCCGCATTGCCGGCGACATGGGCGTGGACGACGTGCAGGCCCTGGTCGGGCAGGCCGATCGCCTCGTGCAGGTGTCCCACCACGATGCCCTGGACCTCGCCGGCCTCCTCACCCCTACCCGCGAGAAGGTGATCGGTGCGCCCGAGGATGGCGAGCGCTACTTCCGCCCGTTCACCCCACCGCCACCGCACCGGGCGCCCGATGTGGCCCAGGAGGCCCTCGAGGCCGCAACCGTCCTGGCCGTCGAGGAGAGCGCCCTGACGGCCCGCGACCGCAACCTGGGCACCGATCTCGCCGGCGTCATCGCGCGCGCGCGGACCGGCCTGCACACACCCGCGGAGCTCAGCGCACGCGTCGCGCAGACCGCACCGGAGGGTGACTCCGTCACCTTGGTGGACCTACGGTTCACCGACGGGGCGGCCACGGGGTCCGGCCTCGCCGCGTTCAACGTCGAGGGCGTGTGCATCCGGGTGGCCGGTGGCGCACAGGACGGCGTGGCCAAGTGCTCCCTCGGCGGCGAGGTGCAGGTGCTGAAGGCACGCGCCGCCAACGGCGCGTGGGTCGGGGGTCATGTCGGCAAGTCATTCGCGTACGGCGCCCAGCGGGGACGGTTCCTCATTCAGGGCAACGCCGACGCCCGCGCGGGCATCCGGCTCTCCGGCGCCGACATGGTGCTGGGCGGCGAGCCCGACGGCCCCATCGATGACCGCATCGGCGCCATCGGGGCGCGCGCCAACTGCAAGGGCTTCGCGTTCGAGTACATGACCGGCGGCCGCGTCGTGGTGCTGGGCGATCCCGGCCCGTGGCTCTGCTCCGGGATGACGGGCGGCGTCGTCTACGTGCGGCAGAACGACGACTGGAACCTTGACGCGTCCGCCCTGCGCAGGCGCCTCTCCAAGGCCGCGAAGGTCTCGATCACACCGATCGAGCCCGGCAACGACGATGCCATGAACATCAGCGAGCTCCTCGTGGCCTATCGCGATGCCCTCGCCGAATCCGGGCAGGATGAGGCGGCCGCCCGTCTCGCTGACCTCATCGCGGCCCCCGACGAGCACTTCGTCGCGATCCACCCGGTCACGCAGCAGGCCGACCCGAACATCTCGACCGAGTAGGGCGGGCGGCGCGAGCCCCGGGCGGTGCCCCGGCGGGGGGCGGCGGACGGGGCGACCCCCTGGGAGGTTGTGAGGGGCCTTACGAATCGTGCCGTCCAGCCGGGTGCCGATCAGGCATGGTGGCGGCGTGACATGTGCCGTATCCCCCATCGCCCGACGCCTTGAGGCGGTCCGCGACCGCACCCTCTCGTTGGTCGCACCCCTCGCCGACGAGTGGATCACGCGTACCCCGGATCCGATCATGAGCCCGCCCGCGTGGGATCTCGCACACATCGCGGCGTATGAGGAGCGGTGGCTCGTCACGCGGCTGTGCGACGCCCCGCCCCTGCACCCCGACCTGCAGGCCACCTACGACGCGTTCGCGACCCCCCGGGCCGTGCGCGGCGGGATCCGGATCCTCGATGGCCGAGAGTCGCGCGAATACCTCGGCGCGGTCCGGGCCAGGGCGCTTGAGGTACTCGCGCAGGCCGACGTGTCCGGCGACGGGCCCGCGCTCACCGCGAACGGCTTCGTATGGGACATGGTCGCCCAGCACGAGGCGCAGCACGACGAAACCCTCCTCCAGACCCTCCAGATGATGCCGTCCGGTGCCTACTCACCCGATGCCGGCGCGCTGCCGCCGGGGGCCGCCGGGGCCGGCCGGCCGGACCCCGTGGACATCCCCGGGGGCATGATGGTGATGGGCGCGCCGGAGGGGCGGGGCGCACTCGACTGCGAGCGCCCGGCCCACTCCGTGGAGGTGGCACCCTTCCGCCTCGACCGGCACCCGGTCACCATCGGGCGCCACCTCGACTTCATCGCGGATGGCGGCTACGACGACGACCGGCTCTGGAGCGCTGCGGGCCGGCGCTGGCGGCGCGGATCCGGGGCACGGGCCCCTCTCCACTGGCACCCCGACGGCGCGGCCGGGTGGACCCGCACCGCCTTCGGGCGAACGGCGTCCGTGGACCCCGGGGAGATTCTCTGCCACATCTCGTTCTTCGAGGCCGAGGCCCACGCGCGGTGGGCGGGTGGGCGCCTGCCGACCGAGGCGGAGTGGGAGGTCGCCGCGCGGCACGACCCGTTGTCCCCCCACGACGCGTGGGCGCCATGGGGGGACGCCACCCACGAGGGACGCGCCAATCTCGGGCAGTCGTCCTTCCGCCCCGCCCCCGCCGGCGCCTATCCCCACGGGGCGGCGCCCTCCGGCTGCGCGCAGATGCTCGGGGACGTCTGGGAGTGGACGTCCACCGAATTCGACGCCTACCCGGGGTTCCGGGCGTTCCCATACCGCGAGTACGCGGCGCCCTTCTTCCGCGACGGGTACCGGGTGCTCCGGGGCGGCGCGTGGGCCACGCAGGCGATCGCGGCCCGCACCACGTTCCGCAACTGGGATCACCCGGGGCGGCGGCAGATCTTCGCGGGGCTGCGCGTGGCCTGGGACGCCCCATGACCACGCGCCTGGCCAACCGCGCGGCACAGGTGCTGCCCTGGCGCCTGGACTGCCATGTGGCGGCCGGGAACGACCGGGCCGCGGCCGATGAGTTGCGGCGCGGCCTCAGCGCGCGGCGGCCCTGGGTGCCCGCCCGCTGGTTCTACGACGACGCCGGCTGCGCCCTCTTCGTGCGCATCACCGCGCTCGACGCCTACTACCAGACCCGCACCGAGGAGGCATTGCTCGACGCCTGTATCGGTGACCTGGTGGTGTCCCACGCCCCCACGGAACTCGTGGAGATCGGATCGGGGGCCGCCCGGAAGACGCGCACCATCCTCGACGCAATGGATCACCTGGGCACCCTCACCCGGTACGTGCCGTTCGACATCAGCCCCGGCGCCATCGCCGTGAGCGCCACACAGATCGCGGCCGCCTACCCGGGCACGCGCGTGCATGGCGTGGCGGGTGACTTCGCCCATCACCTTGCGCGCATCCCCCGGCGCCGCGCGGGCGACCGCCGTCTGGTGGCGTTCCTCGGGGGGACCATCGGCAACCTCGAGCCCCGGGGGCGACGCACCCTGATGCGCCGTCTCGCGCGCCGCCTGCGACCCGGCGATGCGCTGCTCCTGGGCACCGATCTCGCCCATGACCCCGGCGTGCTCGTGCGGGCCTACGACGACCCCGAGGGCGTCACCGCCGAGTTCAACCGCAACGTGATCCGGCACATCAACACCGCGTTCGCCGGCGATGCCGATCCCGTGGACTTCGCCCACGTGGCGCTGTGGAACGCCCGGGCCGCCCGTATCGAGATGCACCTGCGGGCCCTGCGCCCGATCGAATGGTCGATCGCGGGACTCGGCATCGTGCTGCCCATCGAGGCCGGCGCCGCGATCCGCACCGAGATCTCCTGCAAGTTCACGCGGGCCGGGGTGGAGGCCATGTACGCCGATGCGGGCCTGACGATGACCGGGTGGCACGAGGACGACCTCGGGCGTTACGCCGTGTCGGTGGGCACCCCGTCCTGATCCGCCATGCGGTGCAGGATCACCGTGCGCCGTCGCACGGTGATCTCGCCCTGATCATCGAGACGACCCAGCGCCACGGTGATCGACTCCCGGGCGGCCCCGATCATGTCCCCCATCTCCTGGTGGGTCACCCGGAGGTCGAGCCTCACGCCCTCCGGCGTGACCTTCCCCCATCGCGCCGCCAGCTGCCGCAACTTGAGGATGAGCCGCCGCTCGAGGCGCGGCTCGAGCGCAATCGCCACCGACAGCTCCCGATCGGCCACCGCGGCGGACTGGGCATGGATGAGCCACGTCGCCAGCGCGGGGTCGGAGGCCGCCACCTCGGCGGGGGACGCCGTGAGGACGAGGATCTCGGCATCCGTGGCCGCGTGCACGCGGGCGCCCGGGGTCCCGGGCCAGCCCCCGGCGGGCAGGACCAGCACATCGCCCTCCTGGAGCAGGGCGATGGTGCGCGTGCGCCCCGCCTCGGCGTCGACGATGACGGCGACGCGCCCCGCTGAGACGACGCCGATCGGCCCTTGCAGGCCGGCCTCGGGGGCCTCATCCCCCGCCAGCACCGGGATCGCCCGGCAGACGCGCGCGAGCCGCTCATAGACCTCGTCGGTGAACCCATCATCGTTCATGGCCCCTCCACGAGGGTCGCCGCGCGGTCCTCCCACTCCGCCAGCGCGTAGGCGAGCTCCTCCTGCAGTTCGCGGTGCCGCTCCCCGAGGTCGGCGACCCGGGGGAGGTCAGACGCGGCCTGGGCCGAACTCACCTCGTCCTCCACCGCGGTGAGATCACCCTCGAGGGCCGCGATACGCGACTCGAGGCGGCTCACCTCGCGGGCCAGCCGCCCGTGCGACCGCCCCGGGGAATCCCCGCCGGAGCGGGACGCCCGTGGCGTGCGCGCGGTACGCGCGGGGCCCGCCGGGCGCTCCGCGCCCTCCGCCTCCTCCGCCCGGCGCACGGCGATGAGGTCGGCGTAGCCACCCGTGCGCATCACGGCGGCGCCGTCCTCGAGCGCCAGGGTGTGTGTGGCGACGGCGTCAATCAGGGCCCGGTCGTGTGAGACCAGGATCACCGTTCCGTCATAGGCCCCCAAGGCGTCCTCGAGCGCCTCGCGGCG